>JAIQFR010000068.1 GCA_020073205.1 Terriglobia bacterium | reverse complement strand
AAGATTGTCGAGTTGACGGATGGCGACCTGCTCTGTCCGATTTGGGGGAAGCGGGTGTTCGATGAACCTTGGCGAACGGGGCTGGTCCGCTCGCGAGACGGAGGTCTGACCTGGGGAGAGCATGTCACCATCGGCTACGATTCCAATTCGACACTCCCAAAAGGCGTCCCGCACCGCTGCGTCGGCGAACGCCCGCCGGATCGCGGCGTTCGCGAACGCGTCCCGCACCGCGGCATTCGCCATCGCGTCACGGACCGCCGCGTTCTTCCTGGCGGCGTCGCGGGCGGCCGCGTCGGCGAACGCGTTACGGAACGCCGGGTTGGCGAAGGCGTCCCGCACCGCGGCGTCGGCAAGCGCGTCGCGCACCGCCGCGTCGGCGAGCGCGTCCCGCACCGCCGCGCGGGCGAACGCGTCCCGCACCGCGGACCGGGCGAACGCGTCGCGGACCGCCGCGTCGGCGAAGGCGTCCCGCACGGCGGCGTCGGCAAACACCTTGCGAACGGCCGCGTCGCTCATCGCCCTCCGGAACGCTTCGCTGGTGACGATCCCCCGCGCCTCGGGATCGGCGACGAGCCGCGCGAACTCCTCGCTCTGGAGCCAGCGCTGCGCCTCGCCGTTCTCGACCTGGACGTCCGCGCTACCGATCTGCTCGGTGACGTGCCGGTCGGCCGCACCGATGGTCCCTACCACGTCCTCGTGCCTCGGCGGATAGATTCCCCCGAGATATACGACCAGCGCCGCCACGACGACTGCCGCCGCGCCGACGATCGCGATCCGGATACCTCGCTGCTTTCCGATCGTGCCCTGTGCCATCTTCCCCTCCCCTTCGCCCCCCTCGTAAGGGAAGGCGTGTCTCGACTCTCGTCCCATCATCATCGTCCTCAAACGTGCCCATTCGAAGTGCCACGCACGTCGGCCGCGCGGGGGCCGCTCCCTCGCCGCCGAGGCCCGCACCGAGCGCATGACGTTCGCGCGGAGATCGCTCGGAGGCTCGGCAGCCTCCACCCGCGCCAAGGTCTCCGCGAGCCGCCGCAGGGACTCGAACTCGGCGCGCGCCTCCGGTTTCGCGGCGAGGTGCCGCTCGAGCTCCGTCCTCTCCTCCGGGGAGGCGACGCCGTCGATCTCCGCATGCGCGAGGACGATCCACCGCGGCGTCGCCCTCATCGGACGATCCCCCGCGCGACAAGGACGTCCCGGAGGATCCTCCGAGCCGTGAATAACCTGGATTTCACCACCTTCTCCCGGATTCCCAGGATCTCGGCGATGTCCTGGTAGGAGCACCCCACGAAGTGCTTCAGCACGATGGCGGCACGGTGGTCCGGGGACAGAGTCATCATCGCGTCCTGGACCCCACGGCCGAGCTCCGCCGCCGCGAGGGCGTCCTCGGGACCGACGCGGTCCGATGGCCACTCGCCGTCGAGGGGTTCGTACCGACCTCGCCCTCGGAGGTGGTTGATCGACTCGTTGACCGCGATCCTGTAGATCCAACTATAGAACTTGAACCGCGGATCGTAGGACGATAGCTGCTCGTACGCCTTGACGAAGACCGTCTGGGTGAGATCCTGCGCGTCGTCGCGGTGCCGCACCATCCTGAGGATCGTGTTGAAGATCGGCCGCTCGTACCGGCTGAACAACGCGTCGAAGGCTCGATCATCGCCATTCCGGCACTCCCCTACGAGATCCTGGTCGCTGCGCTCGCTCGTCATAAGTACACGCGGGCACCCGAAAGGTTGGCGGATCCGTTCCTCGGATCGTTGGCACTGTCTCACGGACGGTCGGGCCGGTAAAGCCGTGAAAATAGGTGGGCGCCCGAGACGAACATTCGACGAATGTCGAGAGGACTACGATTCTGGCCTACCTTCCGGACCGTGGGTTACTCGGAGGGCAGGGATTCGATCTCGAAGACCCGATCGAAGCCGGCGTAGCGGAATACGTCGCGAATGTGCGGGCTCGCGTTGACGAGCCTGAGAGCCGAGCCCGAGCTCATCAGCCGCTTCTGGGTCTTGAGAAGCACGCCCAGGCCGAGGCTCGAGATGTATTCCAGCCCTTGAAGGTCGACCACTCGGGGTCCCGAGACGCCGTCCATGAACAACTCGGCCTTCGACGCTTGGGAGGCGTCGAACCGCCCGATCAACACGATCTCGCCATGGGCCCCGTCGCGTATGTCGAACATCCCGCTACCCCAGGTTCTTGATGAGAGTGGTCCTGCTTGTCCGGCCGGCGTACTCGTACTCGACCCGGTCGACCATCTTGTTCGCGAGGTGAACGCCGAGTCCGCCGGGGAGGCGATCCTGGAGCGGCAGGTCGATCCGGGCCTCGGGGAATTTCGTGACGTCGAACGGATCGGCATCGAATTCCGTCACGCTCACGAGCAGCCGGTCGCTCTTCCGCTCGAGATCGAGCCCGACCCCGTCGCCCCTGCCTCTCCCGTGCCGGATCACGTTCGTGAAAATCTCCTCCACGGCGAGCTCCACCGGAAGAAGATGGCGACGATCGATCGCCTCCGCGGCGAAGAACCCCTCGATGAAGGCAAAGACCGCCGGAAGGGCCTCCACGCTGCGACCGAAGGTCCTCCGCCCGCCCATCCCCCCTTCTCCGCCCACGCGGCCTCCCCGTGCGCCCCGTGCCGGACACGCGAGCCGCGCCTCGGGCCCGCGGCCAGCCCAGGATGCCACAACGCGACGGAGGGGGAAAGCCGCCAGGGGGATCGGAGCGTGGACGTCGAAACTCCGCGCCTTGACGCCTCCCGGACCGACGCCTACGCTTCCGTTCATGGTGGCTCCCGGTGCCCGGGCTCGCGCTTTGCCTCACGATTTCCTCCCGGGAATCGTGCTCGCCGCGATGCTCCTGGCATCGTCCTGCGAAGGCGACCGCACCGCGCCGCCGCCGCGGGACGGCAGGCGGACGTCTCGCGAGCCGCCCAACATCCTGCTGCTCGCGGTGGACACGCTGCGGGCCGACCACGTGGGAGCGTACGGCGCTCGCGCCGATCTCACCCCGCACGTCGACGCCCTCGCCCGGCGCGGCGTCCGCCTCGAGCGGTACACGACCGTCGTGCCGACGACCCTCGCCTCCTTCACCTCCCTGCTGACCGGTCGGCACCCACACAGCCACGGCGTCTTCCGCAACGGCGTACGGTGGCCGGAGGGGCTCGAGGGAATCCAGTCGGTGTTCCTGAAGGGGGGATACGAGACCGCCGCGTTCATCGCGAGCTACTGCCTTTCGTCGGCATTCGGGTTGTCCCGCGGCTTCGAGCACTTCGACGAGCATCTCACGGTCGCCTTCGACGGGGACCCGAACAACCCGCTCGTCCGGCCCGCCTCGGAGGTCGCGTCGGCCTTCGTCACCTGGCTCGAGCGGCGACCGCGCGACCACCGGCCGTTCTTCGCCTGGGTGCATTTCTTCGACCCCCACGCGCCGTACCAGCCTCCCCCGCCCTACGACGCGATGTTCGACCCGGACTACCGCGGGGTCGTGAACGGGTCGATGGCCGACATCGAGCGGGGGCGCCGCGCGCTCGCCCGGTCGGGCGGCGGGGAGGACCCGGACACGCGCCACCTCGAGGCGCTCTACTCCGGCGAGATCCGCTATGTTGACGACGAGATCGGGAAGCTGCTCTCCGCGCTGGACCGATCGGGCCTGGCGAGCCGCACGCTGGTGGTCTTCACCGCCGATCACGGCGAGACCCTCCACGAGCACGAGGACTACTTCGACCACGGCCCCAGCGTCTTCGACACCGAGATCAGGATCCCGCTGATCGTCGCGGGTCCCGGGATCGAGGGCCCGGGCCGGACCGACCTCCGGCCGGCCTGCAACATCGACCTGGCGCCGACGCTCCTCGAGTACGCGGGGCTACCGGCCGTCAAGGAGCACGAGGGCCGTTCTTTCCTCGACGGTTTGCGGCGAGCCGGGCCGCACCGGACCGCGACCGAGCGCGCCCTCTTCGCGGAGGCCACGAAGCCCTATCTCGTCGAGCGGAACCAGCGCTGGCCGAACCGGCTGAAGGCCCGCTGCATCCTCCGCGGCTCGTGGAAGACGATCCACGTCCCGTGGCGCGACGATCGCTGGGAGCTTTACGACCTCTCCTCCGACCCGGCCGAGCAGCGAAACCTCTGGGGCGGCTCCGCGCTCCCGCGGGAGACCGTCGACGGGATGGCGTCGGCTCTGGAGTGGTGGGCGAGGGCCGAGCCCGGCGGACGGCCGGCAGAGGGCCCGGTGGACGAGGAAATCCTCAAGCGGCTCAAGGCACTGGGCTATGTCGACTAGGAGGGCTCCCTTGAGTCAGCCCGATCCCGCCAGGAGCCTGTCGACGAATTCGGGCGGGTACCTCTTCATCCTCACGATCGTCTCTCGGTAGCCGTGTTCGTTCCGGTCGGGACAGTTGTAGCGCCAGACCACCTCTCCGGCCGGTGTGACCTCGAACGCGCTCCCGTGATCGGAATCGGTCAGGAGCGTGTTCCCGTTCGGCAGGCGCTGGGCGGCGCCCCGGCTGACCGAAAAGAAGTCGCGCGGGTTCGCCGCCCGGTACTCCCAGACGATCGCGCCGGTGAGCGGGTCCATCTCGAGCGCGCGGGACCAATGGCGCGCGATGCCGTTGTCGAAGAGCAGGATGTGTCCGTCGTCGAGCACCTGCGCGTCATGGGGCGCGGACACGATCCCCCATCCCCAGGCCCAGACCACCTTCGACGTCGCCCAGTCGATGATCGCGATCCGATCCTGGTGCCGGAAGCAGACCAGGACGTTCGACTCGGCGTACAGCGGACTCCTCCGCGCCAGGTCGGGACGCCTCATCCACTGGATGGAGTTCCCGTGGAAGAGATCGGTCCACGGCGGGCCGGCCGCGCGCCCCGGATTGACGCGATGGATGGGGAAGATCTCGGGGGCCGGGCTCAGCGCGTCGAAGAACGAGAGCGATCGCTCGGGGCGCCCCCGCGAGTCGAGCAGGGTGAGCTGGTCATCGCGCACCGGGATCGACCGGTCCATGGCGGGGATGAGGCGGCGCCGGAACGTCAGCGTGAGCAGCCGGCCGTCGGGCTGAAGCTCGATATCGTGGTGTGCGGGCATCATCTGCTTCCAGAGCAACTTGCCGTTCCAGTCGAAGCGCGCCACGTAACGTTTGTCGTCCGCGATCCCCTGGTCGGCCAGCTCGCTCGCGTCCCACCCGACGACGAGCAGGTCGCCGTTCGGGAGCAGCACGACGTTGGACCAGCTCGAGCTGGGCTGAAGCTGCCAGGCGCGCACGAGCTTCCCCCGGGCATCGACGAGCTCGGCCCGGCACCTCTCGTGGATGCTGTACAGGTTGTAACCCGGGCAAGAGCGGCGCTCGTCGGCCTGCACCACCCCGTCGCCTTCGCGGTCGGCGAACGGCGCCGCCCCCGCGTACGGCAGCGACCTCAATCGGTCCACCGCCTCCTGTGAGTCGGCGGGCGCGCTCGATGCCGATCGGCTCGAGGGCGGCGTCGGTCCGCAGCCCGCCAGTGCGAGGGATGCGGCCATCGCCGCGCCGCAGGCGAGCAGGCCGGCCCGCCCTCCGCGTCGATTCATCCCGCTGATCCTCGCCCCTACCCGCCGTGCTGGAACGCGGCCAGGGGATCGGTCTCCCGCGCGCCGGGGAGAACATCCTCCTCCAGCTCGACGTTCCAGTACGCGACGTCGAGGAACGTCCGCCACTGCTCGTGCAGGGGCCCGATCCAGCCGGCCCTCAGGACGGGATGGCCGGCAGGCTTCTTCGGCGGCCGTATGAGCGCCATCCCCGCCTCGTGGGGCAGGCGGTTCCCCTTCCGGCCGTTGCACGCGAGGCAGGCGCAAACGACGTTGTCCCACGACGACCCTCCGCCGCGTGAGAGCGGGACCACGTGGTCGAGGTTGAGGTCCCGCTGCGGGAACACCCGGCCGCAGTACTGGCAGCGGTTCCGGTCCCGGAAGAAGATGTTCCTCCGGTTGAACCGGATCTCGCGGCGCGGCAGCCTGTCGTAGTGCAGGAGCTGGATCACCCTGGGGATCCTGATCTCCCGACGCGGCGTTCGGATGAGGTCTTCACCGGCTCCGTAGGGAAGGTCGCACCAGTTCTCGAAATCGTAGCTTGAGAAATCCGGAGCGACGGCGCGGGCGCGGCCTCCGCAGAACAGGACGAAGGCGCGGCGCACCCCGGTGATCTGCACCGCCTGGTACACGCTGTTCAGGACGAGAACACCGCCGTCGGCCATGAGCGATCCGCTCGGGCCAAGAGCAGCCGGTGTCCCCGGTCAGGCTCGGAGGCGCGTCGCGCGCTTGCGGACCGACGACGCCTCGTCGAGCGCCAACCGGACGAGCCGGTCGAGCAGCTCCGGGTAAGGCAGGCCCGACGCCTCCCAGAGCTTGGGGTACATGCTGATCCCGGTGAAGCCGGGCAGCGTGTTCGCCTCGTTCAGCAGCACCTTCCCCGTCGGTCTCTCCACGAAGAAGTCTACTCTCGCCATCCCCGCGAGGTCGAGGGCGAGAAACGCCTCGACGGCGATCCGCCGCACCGTCTCCGCGGTGGCGGCGGGGATCGCCGCAGGGATTCTCAGCCGCGAAGTGCCATCGAGATACTTCGCGGCGTAGTCGTAGAACTCCCGGGACGGCTCGATCTCGCCGGGGATCGAGGCCTCGGGCCGGTCGTTCCCCAGCACCGCGCACTCCACTTCCTGGCCATCGATCGCCGCCTCGGCGATCACCTTGAGGTCGCAATCGAAGGCCGCATCGATCGCCGCCTCGAGCCCGTCCGGCCCGCCGACCTTCGTGATCCCCACCGAGGAGCCGCCGTTCGACGGCTTGACGAACACCGGGAACCCCAGCGACGACGCGAGCCGTCGCTCGATCTCCGCGGGTGCGGACCGGTAATCCTCGTGGGAGAAGGCGATCCACGGGCCGACCGGAAGCCCGCGAGCTCCGAAGATCGTCTTCGCGACCGCCTTGTCCATTCCCAGGGCGGAGCCGAGGACGCCGGCGCCGACGCACGGGATGCCGGCGAGATCCATCGCGCCCTGGAGCCTACCGTCCTCGCCTCCCCATCCGTGGAGCACGGGGAAGAGCACGTCCAGCGGGACCGGGCGCGCGGGATCGCGCCCGGAGAGCAGGAGGAGCCCGCCTCCGCCCGGATCCACCACCAGGCGGTCGTCGCCCCCGCCCGCGGGCCGCTCGACGCGGGCCTCGCTCCCCCCGAGGATCGCCCTGGAGGCCTCCGGCGGGAGCCAGCGCCCGTCACCGGTGACCCCGATGGGGATGCACTCGAAGCGTCCGGGGTCGAGCCCGCGCGCGACCCCTCGCGCGGACGCGACGGACACCTCATGCTCGACCGACGCACCGCCGAACAGCAGCCCGACCGTGAGCCTCGCGCTCACGCGGCGCCGCCCCTGCCGATGAGCCGGGAGATCGCGACCCAGACGAACCCGGCCCCGATGAGCACCATCAGGGCCCCCATCGCGATCTTCACCGTGACCATCCAACGCCCGGGTTTCGGCAGGCTCCCCAGGAGCCCGGCGAAGACGCCGAGGACCAGGAGCAGGGAACCCATCCCCACGGAGAACACGAATGTGAGCAGGCCGCCCCAGACGACCCGGTGCTGCGCGGCCACGTAGGTGAGCAGCACGCCGAGCACCGGCGCCGTGCAAGGCGCCGCGACGAACCCCGCGGCGATCCCGAGCAGCAGCGCCCCGACGTACCCTCCGCGAACCGTCCCCGCCGACTGGATGCCGGTGAGGAACGACGGGAGCCGGAGGGTGAACACGTCGAGCATTCCGAGGCCGAACATTACGATCAGCAGGCCGAAGACGAGGGGGATCCACGGCGTGTCCGTCATCCGGCCGAAGGTCTTCCCCAGGAGCGCCGCTGCGACCCCGAGGGCCGTGTAGATCGCCGCCAGGCCGAGGACGTACACCGTCGACAGGGTGAACGCCTTCCGCCGGTTCCCCTGGGCGGCTCCCAGGATATAGGGAACCATCACCGGGTACATGGGGTAGACGCAGGGCGTCAGGCTGGTGACGAGCCCCGCCGCGAACACGACCAGGACCGCCGCGGCCGAACCCCGGGCGAGCTGTCCCTGGAGCATCTGCCCGAGGGCGAAACCCCACTCGTTCAGGCGCTCCAGCATCTCAGAGCACCTTCTCGATCTTGTCCTGGAGCGCCTTCTTCGAGAGGAGTCCGATGCTCTGGTCCTTGACCGCGCCGTCCTTGAACAGCAACACCGTCGGCACCGAGAGCACGCCGAACCTCATCGCCGTCTGAGGCGCCCGGTCCACGTCCACCTTGACCACCTTGAGCCGGCCGTCGTACTCCGCCGCGATGTCGTGGACGATCGGCTCCAGCTTCTTGCAGGGTCCGCACCACGTCGCGGAGAAGTCCACGAGGACCGCTCCCTGCGCCTTGAGCACCATGGATTCGAAGTTGCCGTCGTTGGCTTCGTGGAGCTCGCTCATGCACCTCTCCCCTCGAGTTCCGGCCGCCCCCGGGGCCTTTCCGAGCCTAGGTTATCAAGAAAAGTGGTACGATGCCCGCTTTCCGCTGCGAGGCGTGGCATGGGATCCCCGGCGCCGTCCGAAGCCCTCCTGTCCCTCCTGAGAGGGCAGGGCCCCGTGCTGCTCCTGACCGGAGCCGGCGTCTCCGCCGAGAGCGGCCTCGCGACGTTCCGCGGCCCCTCGGGGTTGTGGGAGGGACGCGATCCCGCGGAGCTCGCGACCCCCGACGCTTTCGCCGCCGATCCCCTCGGCGTCTGGCGTTTCTACGCGTGGCGGCGGAAGGAGGCGGCGGCAGCGAGACCGAATGCCGGCCACCTCGCGCTCGCCGCGCTCGAGCGGGGGAGGGACGACGTCCTCCTGGTGACGCAGAACGTGGACGGCCTCCACGAGCGCGCGGGGAGCCGCCGGATCGTCCGGCTCCACGGTAGCCTCTTCAGGCTCCGGTGCACCGAGGAGGGAACCGAGTTCGAGGATCTCGGCTCCGACCTTTCGCCGCTCCCCCCGCGTTGCGCGTGCGGCGCGCTCCTCCGTCCCGGGGTGGTCTGGTTCGGCGAGCCCCTGCCCGCCGAGGGGCTTCGCGCCGCCGCCACCGCCGCGCGGCGCGCGGTGGTCGTGATCGTCGCCGGCACCTCGTCCCTCGTTTACCCGGCCGCCTCGCTCCCGGTCGCCGCGAGAGAGGCGGGAGCGTACGTGGTCGAGGTGAATCCGGAGCCGACGCCCATGAGCTCGCTGGCGCACGAGCGGCTCCGGGGACCCGCGGGCGAGATCCTGCCGCGGATCGTCGAAGCGGCCGGGATCGAGCCGGCGAGGACGGCATGAGCCGGCCCGAGCGCACCCTGTACGTGGACGCCACCGCCGGAGCCGCGGGGGACATGATCCTCGGCGCGCTCATCGACCTCGGCGTGCCGCTCTCGAAGATCCGCGCTGCGCTCCGCACCCTTCCCTTCCGGGGCTGGACTCTCGCGTCGCGGCGCGTGGTCCGCACGGGGCTCTCGGCGTTGCAAGCGGTCGTGCGAGTCACGGACTCGGCGGACGAGCGCGGCTGGCGGGAGATCCGGCGGATCGTCGGGCGCGGGCGGCTCGCGTCGCCGGTGCGGGCGCGGGCGCTTCGGATCTTCCGGCGCCTCGTCGAGGCCGAGGCGGAGGCGCATGGCAAGGCACCCGATGAGGTCCACCTCCACGAGGCCGGGGCGATCGACGCGATCGTCGACGTGGTCGGGACCTCGGTCGCCCTCCACGAATTGGCGCCGGACCGAATCGTGGTCTCGCGCATGACCACGGGGAGCGGACGCGTGGTCTGCCGGCACGGCTCCTATCCCGTTCCCGGACCCGCGACGGCGGTCCTGGTCCGCGGGGCCCCGATCACGGGGGACGGCGCCGAGGGTGAACGGCTCACGCCGACCGGCGCGGCGATCCTGACGACCGTCGCCGACGCCTGGGGCACGCTCCCGGCGGGCCGGATCGTCGCGACCGGCCACGGCGCCGGCGAGCGCGAGTTCGACGATCGGCCGAACGTGCTCCGGATGGTCCTGGTGGAGACGGACGGGGCCTCCGCGCCGCCACCCGCGGCGAACGACGTCGTGGTGATCGAGGTCACCCTCGACGACGCCCCGCCGCAGGTGGTCGCGTACGCAGCGGAGCGGCTCTTCGCGGAGGGCGCCCTGGAGGTGTTCACGACCCCCGTCCACATGAAGAAGGGGCGCAGCGGACACCTGCTCACGGTGCTGGCGCGCCCCGATCGCCTCGACGCGCTCGCCGGCGTGGTGCTGCGCGAGACGCCGACCCTCGGTCTCCGGTACCGGCGGGAGGGCCGGATCGAGCTGGATCGCCGAACGGCGACCGTGACGACGCCCTTCGGGCGCGTCCGTCTCAAGGAGGGTCTGCTCGGCGGGAGCCCGATCAAGGCCTGGCCCGAGTACGAGGACTGCGCCCGCCTCGCGAGGAGCCGAGGGGTTCCGCTCAAGCGGGTCCAGGAAGCCGCCCTCCTCGCCTTCCGGCGGGCCGGGGCCCCGGCTCGCGGCCGTGCGCCGCGGAGAAAGGCCCGATGAGCCACCGACCGAAGTTCTACCTCACCACGCCGATCTACTACGTCAACGACGAGCCGCACATCGGCCACACGTACACCACGATCGTCGCGGACACGGTCGCGCGGTACCGGCGCCTCACCGGGTTCGACGTTCGTTTCCTCACGGGAACCGACGAGCACGGCCAGAAGATCGAACGGGCGGCCCGGACGCAGGCGGTGCGGCCGATCGAGCTGGCCGACCGGGTCGTGAACCGTTTTCACGCGCTCTGGAAGGCGCTCTCGATCAGTCACGACGATTTCATCCGGACCACCGAGCCTCGCCATCGGCTCGGCGTCGAGAAGCTCGTGAGGAGCATGGCCCGCGCCGGGGACGTGTACCTCGGCTCCTACGAGGGGATGTACTGCAGCGGCTGCGAGGCGTTCTTCCCGGAGAGCCAGATCGTGGACGGCAGGTGTCCGGACCAGGGCCATCCGGTCGAGAGGGTATCGGAGGCGTCCTACTTCTTCCGGCTCTCCCGCTACGGCGAGAGGCTCCTCGAGCACTACCGGAGGCACCCGGGCTTCGTGCGGCCGGCGTCGCGCTTCAACGAGGTGAAGGCGTTCGTCGAGTCCGGCTTGAGGGACCTGAGCATCAGCCGGACCAGCATCTCGTGGGGGATACCGTTCCCCGACGCCCCGGGACACGTGGTGTACGTCTGGGTCGACGCGCTGACCAACTATCTCAGCGCCCTGGGCTACGGCGGGCACGAGGACGAGGCGCTCCGCTCCTTCTGGCCGGCGCAGGTCCACCTGGTCGGGAAGGACATCCTGAGGTTCCACGCCGTGTACTGGCCCGCGTTCCTGATGTCCGCGGGCGAGCCGCTCCCGGAATGCGTGTACGGCCACGGCTGGTGGCTCAAGGATGACGCCAAGATGTCCAAGAGCCTCGGCAACGTGGTGAAGGCCGAGCCGTTGCTCCGGGACTTCGGCGCCGACGCTCTCCGGTACTTCCTGCTCCGCGAGATGACCTTCGGCCTCGACGGAACCTACTCGGACGAGCAGTTCCTCGACCGCTACAACGGCGACCTCGCCAACGATCTCGGAAACCTCTCGAGCCGGATCCTCGCGCTCGTCGATTCCGGCTTCGGCGGCCGGCTCCCCGAGCCGGCGGATCTTCCCGAGGCGGCCGAGCTCCGCGCCGCTGCGGCCGCGGCCCACGCCGCCTGGAGGGAGGCGTTCGACGGGTACGATTTCAGCGGCGGGCTGATCGCCGTTTGGGGGCTGATCGGCGAGACGAACCGATACCTGGTCCGCCACGCCCCGTGGGCGCTCGCCAGAGATCCGTCCCGGGCTGAGCGGCACCGCGCCGTGCTGCGGGGAGCGGCCGAGGCGCTGCTCCAGGCGGCCGCGATGACCTTCCCCGCGATGCCGGTCGCGGCGTCGGAGATCGCCTCGCGCCTCGGCGCTTTGCTGCCGGAGGACCTCTCCGCGTTCCGCTGGGGTCTCCTCCCCGCGACCGGACGGATCGAGAAGCGGGGGCCTTTGTTCCCGCGCGTGGACCGGAACGCCTACTTCAAGGAGACGAGGACCGTGGAAGACTCGAAACCCGTGCCCGTGCCGAATCCGCCCGCGTCCCCCGCCCCGCCGACGCCTGCCGCGGAGGCCGGCGCGGGCCTCCTGAGCATCGATGAGTTCATGAAGACCGACCTCAGGGTCGCCATCGTGATCTCGGCGGAGCGTGTCGAGGGAGCCGACAAGCTGCTCAAGCTGCTGGTCGACCTGGGGGCCGAGAGGCGCCAGATCGTCGCCGGGATTGCGAAGGCCTACGCTCCCGAGTCGCTCGTCGGCAAGCGCATCGTCGTGGTCGCGAACCTCAAGCCGGCGCGCCTCAAGGGAGTGGAAAGCCAGGGGATGCTGCTCGCCGCGGATTTCGGCGGGCGCCCGATCGTCGCCGTGTTCGAGGAGGACGTGCCGCCGGGTACCCGGGTGCGTTGAAGGGCCGTCAGTCCTTGCGGGGCGCCTGGGAGACCGCCTCCTCGTGCATGTACCGGATGTGGCGCTTCCGGATGAAGACGTTCGGCCCGTCGGTCCGGTTGATCTTGATCATGTCCCGGTCGTAGTACTCGATCACGCCCCGGACCTCTTCCCCGTCCAGGAGGCGCACCACCATCGGTGTGCGTCCCTCCTTGTTCCTGAGAAGATAGCCCGCCTCGGAGCCGGTGGAGTCGCTCGGCGGCATCCGGTGCCCTTGCGGCCCGTGCGGACCGTGAGGGGGGCGACCGCCACCGCCGCCTCCTCCTTCCCGCCGGCGCCAGGGCTTCCCTCCTCCCTGCGGTGGGCCGTACATGTGGTTACCCCCTGCGGTCCCGCGCGGGGCGCGATCCCGCGGCTTGGAGAGCGGTCACCGCCGCGGTGAGGACGATGTCGCTCTCGGAGCAGCCTCGCGAGAGGTCGTTGGCGGGGCGGCTCAGGCCCTGGAGGATCGGCCCGATCGCCTCGGCCCCGCCGAGCCTCTGCGCGAGCTTGTAGCCGATGTTGCCGGCGTCGAGGTTCGGGAAGATGAGCACGTTTGCCCGCCCCGCCACCTCGCTCCCCGGCGCCTTCGACGCGCCGACCTTGGGCACGAGGGCCGCGTCGAGCTGCATCTCACCGTCCACCGGGAAGCCGGGGTTCATCCCCCTCAGGATCTCCCGCGCTTCGACCACCCTGTCCACCGACTCGTGCTGCGCGCTCCCCTTGGTCGAGAACGAGAGGAGGGCCACCCGCGGCTCGCGCTCGGCCAGATCTCGGAAGTTCCGGGCGGTCCGGAGCGCGATGTCCGCGAGCTGGGCCGCGTCCGGATACGGCACGAGGGCGCAGTCGGCGAACGCGAGCACGTCGTCGCCGGCGGCGGTCGGCGCCTTGAGCACCATCAGAAAGAACGACGACACGATCTTCGCGTCCGGCGCCGGGCGGATGACCCGCAGCGCCGCGCGGAGAGTGTCGGCGGTGGTGTGCTCGGCGCCGCCCACGGACCCGTCGGCGTCGGCGGCGCGCACCATGGCCGCGGCGTAGTACATCGGGTCGTCGAGCATCTTCTCGACGTCCGCCCGCGGCGTCCCCTTCGAGCGGAGCAGCTCCTCGATCATATCCCCGTAGCGCCGGCGCCCTTCGTGGTCCGCCGGGTCCGCGATCTCGATATCCCCGAGCTCCGCGGCGTTCTTCCGAGCGGCGGCGAGGGTCGCGTCGCGCGGTCCGACCAGGATCGGCGTCACGATCCCCTCGCGGACGAGGCGCGCCGCGGCTCGCTGCGTGCGCGCCTCGGTGCTCTCGGGGAACGCGATGCGCTGCCGGACGGATCGGGCTTTCTCGAGGATGCTCTCCGGCAGGCTCATGGTCGGGTCCATGCTAGCACTTCGCGCGCGGGCGCCCCAGACCTCCAAGGTCTCCTCGCGAGCAGCACCCGCGGTATCCCGCGGAGGTCCGGGAGCACCTCGAGGCCGGTGAGCCCCGCGCGCGTCGCGGCGTCCCGAGCACCCCCCTCCCGCTTGAACCCCAGCTCGACCACCATGCAGCCCCCCGGAACGAGCAGGCGGATCGCCGAAGCCGCGACGCGCCGGTAGGCCTCGAGGCCGCTCGGCCCGGGAACGAGAGCGACTCTCGGCTCGTAGTCCCGCACCTCGGGGGAAAGCCCGGCCCACTCGTCCTCGGCGACGTAGGGCGGATTCGAGAGCACCGCGTCCATCGTGCCGGACCATTCCGAGGGCGGCTCGGCGAGATCGGAGAGCACGAAGTCGATTCTCGTCCCCACGCCGAGGCGCTCCGCGTTCCATCGGGCGACCTCGAGCGCCTCCGCGGAGATGTCGAGGGCGTGGAGGCCAAGGTCCGACCGAGCCACGGCCAGCGCGATCGAGATGCAGCCGCTTCCCGTTCCGAGGTCCGCGACCCGCGCTCCCGCCGGCAGGCCGAGGCCGAGCGCCGCCGTGACGACGCCTTCCGTCTCCGGGCGCGGGACGAGGACGCGGGAGTCCACCCGGAACGGGAGTCCCATGAACTCCTGCTCGCCCGTCAGGTACTGGAGCGGCTCGCGCCTCTCGCGCCGCGCGACCAGCTTCTCGAAGCGGGCCGCGAGCGCCTCGTCGAGGGGATCGGGGCGTCTCGCGACCACGCCGCCCCGGTCCTTTCCCAGGAGGTGCGCCATGACGATCTCGGCCTCGCGCCGGGGCTCGGGGACCGCGGCGCGCTCGAGGCGTCTCGCGGCGGCGTCCACCGCCTCGCCGACCGTCGGGGCAGGGGGGGGAGGTCTCAGGCCGAGACCTCCTCGCGGAGGCGAGCCGCCTGCTCGTGGGAGGAGAGGGACTCGACGATCGAGCCGAGGTCGCCGTTCATCACGTCCTGGAGGTTGTGGACGGTGAGGCCGATCCGGTGATCGGTGACGCGGCTCTGCGGGAAGTTGTAGGTCCGGATCTTCTCGCTCCGGTCGCCCGAGCCGATCATCCCCCGCCGCTCCTTCGCGATCGCCTCGTGCTGCTCTCTCCGCTTCATGTCGTAGAGGCGCGATCTCAGCACCTGCATCGCTCTCGCCTTGTTCTTGTGCCAGGACTTCTCGTCCTGGCACTGGACCACGGTGTTGGTCGGAAGGTGCGTGATCCGCACGGCGGAGTACGTGGTGTTGACGCTCTGCCCGCCGGGGCCCGAAGAGCAGAACGTGTCGATGCGGAGCTCCTTCTCGTCGATGCGGACTTCCACCTCGTCCGCCTCGGGGAGCACCGCGACCGTGATCGCGGAGGTGTGGATCCGACCCTGGGACTCGGTGGCGGGGACGCGTTGGACGCGGTGCACTCCGCTCTCGAACTTGAGCCGGCTGTACACCCGCTCCCCCTCGATGAGGGCGATGACTTCCTTGATGCCGCCGACCGCGCTCTCCGACAGGTCGGTGGTCTGCACCTTCCAGCCCCGGGACTCGGCGTACCGGGAGTACATCCGGAAGATCTCGGCGGCGAACAGGGTCGCCTCGTCGCCGCCGGTCCCCGCCCGTATCTCGAGGACCACGTTCTTGGCGTCGTTGGGATCGCTGGGGAGCAGGAGGACCGTGAGCTGGCGCTCGAGCTCGTCGATCCGCGACTCGAGTGCCCGTGCCTCGTCGCCGGCCATCAAACGGAGCTCGGGATCGACCGAGGAGACGAGGAGCTCGCGCGTGCCGGCCAGTTCCGCAGCCGCCTTGCGGTAGATCTCGAACGCGTCCACGATCGGCTTGAGGTCGGCGTACTGCTTGCTCGCGGCACGATAGCGGGCGACGTCGCTCACGACCTCGGGATCGGCGAGACCCCGGCCCAGCTCGTGGTACCTGGCCTCCAGTGCGATGAGCTTGCTCTCCAGCCGGGGATCGAGGGCTGCCGCCATGGCTCGGATTCCGGTGGGGCGACCGCCTGGGCGGCGATGCCCCTCAGTTGGCGGTCTCGGCGCCCGGCTTCTTGTAGCGCTTCTCGAACCGCTCGATGCGGCCCGCGGTGTCCAGCAACTTCTGCTTCCCGGTGAAGAACGGGTGGCAGGCGGAGCAGATCTCGACCCTCATGTCCTTCCGGGTCGAGCGGGTCGGGAAAGAGCTGCCGCAGGCGCAGACCACTTGAACCTCATGGTACTCGGGATGGATCTTTTCCCTCATTTCACGCGACCTCCCGCTCCCAAAGCATTGGATTATAGGGAAGATCTCTCGGCGGCGCAACGCCCGAGCGGGTCCAGAGCGCATTCCCTGCGTTTCGAAGGGTTCAGTTAGCGGGACAGCGATCGACCTCGAGATGACACCTGGCTCGATCCCGATCGCAGCCGGGAGTCAGCGGCCCGCCTCCCGATGGCGATGGAGTCCGCGAATGGACCCTTCGAAACGCAGGGAATGCTCCGTTTCATGAACGCCCCAGATGGCCCACTCCTACGCCATGCTGTTCAGGAACTCCTCGTTCGTCTGCGTCTTGAGGAGCTTCTCCCGCAGCAGCTCCATCGCCTCGACCGGCGACATCTGCTGGAGCACCTTGCGGAGGATCCAGGTCCGGTCGAGATCCTTCTTGGCCAGGAGCAGCTCTTCCTTCCGGGTCCCCGACCGCATCAGGTCCACCGCGGGGTAGACGCGGCGGTCCGCCAGCTTCCGGTCGAGGTTGATCTCCATGTTCCCGGTCCCCTTGAACTCCTCGAAGATCACGTCGTCCATCCGGGAGCCGGTGTCGATCAGCGCGGTGGCGATGATGGTCAGCGATCCGCCCTGCTCCACGTTCCGCGCCGCGCCGAAGAACCGCTTCGGCTTCTGGAGCGCGTTGGCGTCGAGGCCGCCCGACAGGACCCGTCCCGAGGTCGGCTGGACCGCGTTGTACGCCCGCGCGAGGCGCGTGACCGAGTCGAGGAGGAGGACCACGTCCCGGCGGGATTCGACGAGCCGCTTGGCCTTTTCCATAACCATCTCGGCCACCTGGACGTGCCGGGTCGCGGGCTCGTCGAAGGTCGAGGAGATCACCTCTCCCTGGACCGACCGCCGCATGTCGGTCACCTCCTCCGGCCGCTCGTCGATCAGCAGGACGATCAGGTAGGCGTCCGGGTGGTTCCGGGTGATCGCGTGCGCGATCGCCTGGAGCATCATCGTCTTGCCGGTGCGCGGCGGGGAGACGATGAGACCCCGCTGCCCCTTGCCCAGGGGGACCATGAGATCGAGGACACGGCCCGAGACGTCCTGGCCGGGGAGCTCGACCCTGAGGCGGTCCTGAGGGTAGAGCGGGGTCAGGTTGTCGAACGGGATCCGCCGGCTCAGCGCCTCCGGCGCGTCGCCGTTGACCGAGTCCAACTTGGCGAGCGCGAAGTAGCGCTCGCCGGGCCTCGGGGGTCTGAGCTCTCCGACGATGGAGTCCCCGGTCAGGAGGCCGAACCGCCGGATCTGCGCCGGCGACACGTAGACGTCGTCCGGCCCGGGCAGGTAGCTCGCCTCCTGCGCCCGCAGGAAGCCGTAGCCGTCCTGGAGCTTCTCCAGGACCCCTTCGGCGCGAATCGAGCCGCTCCGGGCCACCTCGGATTGCAGGATCCGGAAGACCAGGTCCTGTCGCCTGAGACCTCCGACTCCCTGAACGTCCAGGCTCGCCGCCAGCTTCACCAGCTGGGACGCCTCCATGGTCTTCAACTCTCGGATGTCCATGCCCTGCCCTTGCCCTTCGTCGGCGCCCCTCGATCGAGCGCCCGATCGAGATGCGACCAGATCGCGCGGAGCCCCTGGCCGGTCTTCGCGGACACGAGGATCGGCCCCTCTTCCGCGGGCGACGGCCCCAGCGCCTCGTTCAACCCACGTTGGGCCGCGGCGCGCCCGTTGCCCGACAGCTTGTCCGCCTTCGTCGCCGCGACGAGGTAGCTCACCCCCGCGCCGGCCAGCCAATCCCTCATGGTCAGGTCCAGCTCAGTGGCCCCCTGCCGGGCGTCCACGACGAGGATCGCGAGCTCGATCCTTCCGCCCCGGCGCTCGAGGAACCCCTCCGCCATCGGCCGCCAGGACCTCCGGATTTCCTCCGGAACGGCCGCATATCCGTAGCCGGGAAGATCCACGAACCAAAATGCCTCGTTGATCCGGTAGAAGTTCACGCTCTGCGTGCGCCCCGGGGTCGATGAGGTTCGGGCGAGATTCGGAACCCCCAGCAGCCGGTTGATCAGCGAGGACTTCCCCACGTTCGACCGTCCGAGGAACGCGACGTACGGGCCCGGATCCCGGGGCTCGTCCTCGGCCCGGTAGGCCGACCGCTCGAATCGGCACGAAACGATCTTCACCAGCGGCCTGATCGCGCCCTTCGCCGACGGAGGCGGGAAATTCCTCGATGCCGCATCCCGGCGATCAGTGGGTCACGGAGCCGTCTTCCGGCCGCTCCCCGTCCGCCTCCGCCCCGTCCTCGCCGTGAATCTCCGCGGCGGACGGCAGCTGCCCGGCGAGCGCGATGTCGAGGACCTCGTCCATGACGTCGACGAGGCAGAACCGGAGTTGCTTCGAGACGTCCTCGGGAATCTCCGCCAGGTCCTTCTCGTTGTCGCGGGGGAGGATCACGGTGGTCGTGCCGAAGCGGTACGCGGCCAGCACCTTCTCCTTGACCCCGCCGATCGGCAGGACCTTCCCCCGGAGCGTGATCTCGCCGGTCATCGCCACGTCCTTCCGCACCGGGACCCCGGAGAGCAGGGACGTGAGCGCGACCGCCAGGGTGATTCCGGCCGAAGGGCCGTCCTTCGGGATCGCCCCCTCGGGCACGTGAACGTGCAGATCGTACTTCCGGTAGAACTGCGGGTCGATCCCGAGGAGATCCGAGCGGCTCCTGATCCACGAGAGCGCGGCCTGCGCCGACTCCTGCATCACCTCGCCGAGCTGACCGGTCAGGGTCAACTTCCCCCGCCCCCGCATCAGCGTCGCCTCGGTGGTCAGGATCTCGCCGCCCACCTCGGTCCACGCGAGCCCGGTGGCGACCCCGACCTCCGGCGCCTGCCGATCCTCTCGCTGCGGATGGTACCGCGGCACCCCCAGGTGCTCGAAGACCTTCGCCGCGGAGATCGGCGCCCCGGCCTCGTACTCGTTCGACACCACTTTCCGGGCGATCTTCCGGCAGATGGATGCGATCTCGCGCTCGAGATTCCGCACCCCCGCCTCGCGGGTGTACTTCTCGATGATCTCCATGATCGCGGCGTCCTCGAACGACAGCTTGGCCCGCTTCAGGCCGTTGGCCTTGATCTGTTTCCGCACCAGGTACTTCTGCGCGATCGCGAGCTTCTCGTTGAGGGTGTAGCCGGCGATCCGGATCGTCTCGGTTCGGTCCCGGAGCGCCGGCGGAATCGTGTGGATCACGTTCGCGGTCGCGATGAACATCACGTCGGAGAGGTCGAACTCGGTGTCGACGTAGTGATCGAGGAACGAGTGGTTCTGCTCGGGGTCCAGGACCTCGAGCAGGGCCGCCGACGGATCGCCGCGGAAGTCCGCGGCCATCTTGTCCACCTCGTCCAGGAGGAACACCGGGTTCTTCGTCCCCGCCTTGCGCATCATCTGGATGATCTGCCCGGGAAACGCGCCGATGTACGTGCGCCGGTGCCCGCGGATCTCCGCCTCGTCGCGGACGCCCCCGAGGGACAGCCGGACGAACTTCCGCCCCGTCGCCCGCGCGATGGACTTGGCCAGCGAGGTCTTCCCCACCCCGGGCGGGCCGACGAAGCAGAGGATGGAGCCCTTGGTGTCCCGGTTCCGCACCAGGCGGCGGACCGCGAGGAACTCCAGGATCCGCTCCTTGATCTTCTCGAGCCCGTGGTGGTCCTCGTTCAGGATCCGCTCGGCGCGCTTGATGTCCGTCAGCTCACGGGTCTTCTTGCTCCAGGGGATCGCCAGGAGCCACTCGAGGTAATTGCGGGACACCGTCGCCTCGGCCGAGACCGGCGGCATGACCTCGAGGCGCTTCAGCTCCTGGAGCGCCTTCTCCTTCCCCTCGGAAGGCATCCCGGCGGCCTCGATCTTCTGACGGAACTCCTCGATCTCGTTGACGCGGTCGTCCTTCCGACCGAGCTCCTGCTGGATCGCCTTGATCTTCTCGTTGAGGTAGTACTCCTTCTGGGCCTTCTCCATCTGCTTCTTGACCCGGGTGTTGATCTTCTTGTCCACCCGGAGCTTCTCGATCTCGACGTCCAGGAGGTGGGCCACCTGCTCGAGCCGGTCCGTCGGCGCCACGGTGTCGAGCAGCCCCTGCTTGTCCTCGATACCGATGGGAAGGTGGGCCGCCACCGTGTCCGCGAGCCGTCCGGGATCGCCGATCCGGACGGTGGACAGGAGCGTCTCGTACGGGAGCCCCGGTGAGTACTTGATGTACCGCTCGAACAGGGTGGAAACCCGGTTCATCGTCTCCTGGAGCTCGGGGGTCACCTCCACCTGCCGATCGATCGGTTTCAGGACCGTGCGGAAGAACCCTTCCGGCGCCTCCTCGATCTCAAGAACGCGGGCGCGGTGCATCCCCTCGACCAGCAGCTTGACGTTCCCGTTCGGGAGCTTGAGGTGCTGGACGACGGTGGCCACGGTCCCGACCGAGTTGATCTCGTCGGCCGACGGCTGGTCCACTTTGGCGCTCCGCTGAGTGGCGAGGAAGAGGCGCTTGTCCCCGGACAGCGCGTTCTCCACCGCCAGCAGCGACGCCCGGCGTCCCACGACGAACGGGACCATCGTGTGGGGAAACACCACGATGTCCCGAAGGGGGACCATCGGGAGGCTGGTCACGCTGTCGGCGGGCCGCGAGGCGCGCTCTTCCATCCTATCCTCCTGTCCTGGGTATTCCGAGTCGACGGGTGGCCGGGAGCCGGTCTAACCGACCTTTTCCATCACGACGAGCGGGCTGCTCTTCTTGAGGACGACGTCCTTCGTGACCACGACCTCCTTGACACCCGTCTGGGACGGGAGCGCGAACATCATGTCGAGCATCAGCTCCTCGACGATCATTCGCAACCCCCGGGCGCCGATCTTCCGCTCGATCGCCAGCCGCGCCACGGCTTCGAGGGCGTCGTCGGTGAAGCGGAGGCTGGCGCCCTCGTACTCGAAGATCTTCTGGTACTGCTTCACCAACGCGTTGCGGGGCTCGGTGAGGATCCGGACCAGCGCGCCGGAGTCCAGCTCGTCCAGCACCGCCACTACCGGGAGCCGGCCGACGAACTCCGGGATCATCCCGAACTTGATGAGGTCGAGGGGCTGGACCTGGCCGAGGATCTCCTGGAGGTTCTTCTCGCGGCGGGCCTTGACGTCCGCCTTGAATCCCATGGTCTTCCGGCCGGTCCGCTGCTCGACGATCGCCTCGAGACCCACGAACGCCCCGCCGCAGACGAACAGGATGTTCGTGGTGTCCACGGGCACGAACTCCTGGTGGGGATGCTTGCGCCCTCCCTGCGGAGGCACGTTGGCGACGGTCCCCTCCAGGATCTTCAGGAGCGCCTGCTGGACCCCCTCGCCCGAGACGTCGCGGGTGATCGACGGGTTCTCTCCCTTGCGCGCGATCTTGTCGACCTCGTCGATGTAGATGATCCCGCGCTGGCACTTCTCGACGTCGTTGCCCGCGTTCTGGAGCAGCTTCAGGATGATGTTCTCGACGTCCTCGCCGACGTACCCGGCCTCGGTGAGCGTGGTCGCGTCCACCAGGGCGAACGGCACCGACAGGAGCCGCGCGAGCGTCTGCGCGAGGAGCGTCTTCCCGGATCCGGTGGGGCCGATCAGCAGGATGTTGGACTTCTGGATCTCCACCTCGTTCCGGCGGCGGGCCAGCTCGTTCCGCTTGTAGTGGTTGTACACCGCCACCGCGAGGCGCTTCTTCGCCGGCTCCTGCCCGATCACGTACTCGTCGAGGAACGACTTGATCTCCACCGGCTTCGGCAGGCGGATCCTGCCGTCGGTCTCCTCGCTCTCCCTCTCCTCCGCGATGATGTCGAGACAGATGTCCACGCACTCGTCGCAGATGTAGACCGTGGGGCCGGCGATGAGCTTCCGCACGTCCCTCTGGCTCTTGTTGCAGAAGGAGCACTTGAGGCCCTCGCCCCCCTCGGTCTTCTTGCGCGTCATCGGCCCGCCTCGACCGGCCCGGGCGAGCCCGCCGCGTCGCGGCGGTGGATCACCTGGTCGATCAGCCCGTACGCGAGCGCCTCCTCCGCGCTCATGATGTAGTCGCGGTCGGTGTCGTTGGCGATCTTGTCCAGGGACCGGCCGGTGTGGTCGGCCAGGATCTGGTTCAACCGCTCGCGCATCTTCAGGATCTCGCGGGCCTGGATGTCGATGTCGGACGCCTGTCCCTGGAAGCCGCCCCACGGCTGGTGGATCATGACCCGCGAGTTGGGGAGCGCGAACCGCTTCCCGGGCGTCCCCGCCGCCAGGAGGACCGCACCCATGCTCGAGGCCTGGCCGATGCAGATCGTGCTGATGTCCGGCTTCACGAACTGCATGGTGTCGTAGATCGCTAGGCCGGCGGTGATCGACCCCCCGGGGGAGTTGATGTAGACGGAGATGTCCTTGTCCGGGTCCTCGGCCTCGAGGAAGAGGAGCTGGGCGATCACGAGGCTCGACACCATGTCGTCGATGGGCATGCCGAGGAAGACGATGTTGTCCTTCAGGAGGCGCGAGTAGATGTCGTACGCGCGTTCCCCGCGGCTCGTCTGCTCCACGACCATCGGCACGAGAGGCATGTCATTCCTCACGTTGAATATTAGCAACGGAGGTCAGGAAGTCAAGCGTTTTCTCCCTAACTAGCTGATCTTGAAGGGCTTCGATGCCGCCCGCCTTCGCGAGCCGCTGACGCACCGCTTCCTTGGGCTCCCCGACGCGCTCCGCCTCCTTGGCGATGCGCCCGTCCACCTCTTCCCTCTCCACCGAGATGGACTCCGCGGCGGCCACCGCGTCCAGGACGAGGCGCGCGTGGACGGCCTTGCGGGCGGGGGCCTCCTGGCGGTCGCGAATCTCCTTCCAGTCCACCTTGATCTTCGACGGGTCCATCCCCTGGAGCATCAGGGTACGAACGAATTCCTCGAGGCGATGGTGAATCTCCTCGTCCACGAGGACGTCCGGAAGGACCGCGGGATTCTCGAGCAGGACCTTGTCCAGGACACCCTGCCGGACCGCGAGCCGCGCCTCGTGCTTCCGGCGCTCGTCGAGATCCTCGCGAATGCGCTTCCGGAGCGCGCCGAGGTCCTCGAACTCCCCGAGGTCGCGCGCGAACTCGTCGTCGATCTCGGGGATCTCCCGGCGTTTGACTTCGTGGACCACGAGGCGGTAGCGGACGGTCTTCCCCGCGAGCGACGCGTTGTCGTATTCCTTCGGATAGGCCACCGGGAAGTCCAGTTCGGTCCCCGCGACGGCTCCGTGGATCCGCTCGTTGAACTCGGGCAGGTTGTCGGTGGCGCCCACCTCGATCAGCGTGCGCTCCCGCCGGAAAGGCTCCCCCTCGTCCGGCCGACCGTCGACGTCCACGACGATCACGTCACCTGCGGTCGCCGCGCGCCCCTCCACCGCGACGAGGCGGGCCTGCGCCTCGCGGAGCTCCCCGAGCGCTTGCTCGACGTCCGCGTCGGAGACCGCGACCGCGGGCTCCCGCGCTTCGACCCCCCTGTACCCCTTCGGCGCGATCGACGGGGCGACCTCGAACGTGGTGCGGAACGTGAGCGGCCCGTCCTTGTCGTGGGAGAGCTGCTCGAGCACCGGCTCCCCCAGCGGCTTCAGCCCCTTGTCCCGTGCGGCCTCGGCGTGCAGCCTGGCGATCAGGCGGTCGCGGACGTCCTCCTCGACCTCCTTGGCGAATCGGGTCCGGACCACCCCGAGCGGCACCTTGCCCGCCCGGAATCCGGGCACGCGGACGCGGGCCGCGAGACGGCGGACCACCTCGTCGGTCTCCCTCGCCACCTCGTCCGGCTCCACCTCGAAGGAGAGGCTCTTCTTGACCGGACCCAGGTCCGTGACTTCGACCTTCATGCGATCGTCTCCGAGTTCGCCGCCGACGCCAACCGGGGAGCGGGAGGTGCGACCGGATCGAGGCCGCGACCCCGCGAACCGAACGCGATGGTGAGCCGCCCAGGAATCGAACCTGGAACCCGCAGATTAAGAGTCTGCTGCTCTACCAATTGAGCTAGCGGCCCA
>JAIQFR010000067.1 GCA_020073205.1 Terriglobia bacterium | reverse complement strand
CTTGTAGCGGCTTTCCTCGCCGTGCGAGCGACGCAACCGGAACTCCGAGGCGAGTGACGGATCGGATATGGTGATCATCCCACCTTCTCCGGTTGTCATATTCTTTGAGGGATAGAACGAGTAACACGCGACGTCGCGAAAAGATCCAACGTCTCGCCCCCGAAAGCGCGCCCCATGCGCCTGCGCGGCATCCCAGATCACCCGCAATCGATGCCGCCTGGCCAGGGCGCTCAAGCGTGCGATATCCGCCGGGTAACCGAACAGGTGTACGGGAACGATGGCGCGCGTCCGTCGCGTGATCCGCCGCTCCACATCCGCCGCGTCAAGATTGAAGGTCTTTGGATCGACGTCGGCAAAGACGGGAGTGGCTGCGGCCGCCGTGGCCATCGACGCGGTGGCGGCAAAAGTGAAATCGGGCACAATCACTTCGTCGCCCGGCTTGAGCATTAACCGATAGGCGAGAAACAGTGCCGCGGTGCCCGAATTGACGGCCACTGCGAAGCGCGCGCCCACGGCTCGGGCGAACCCCTTCTCAAAGTCCTCCGTCACCTGCCCCTGGCGCAGATTTCCACTTTTCAGAACCTGCTCGACGGCGCGCAATTCGCCCCGATCGAGCCGGACCTGTGCAATCCGTATTTTGCGAATGGGAGAACCCTCCGTTCAACACCTGATGATTTTCTCGTCGCTGCCCCTTACCTGGCGCGTGGCATTGCGCGTATCGATCACCAGACGGCTGGACCGCACGATCTCTTCGTAGTCGTAGCTGGAGTGATCGGTGGAAATGATCACGGCGTCGTATTCCGCCAGGTTGGCCGGAGTTAGGTCCACTGAAGCAAGTTTGAAATTGTAGTGACGCATTTTGTGCAAGGTCGGAAAATAGGGGTCGTTGTAATCCACGCGCGCTCCTCGCCCCTGTAGCAGCTTCATGATGCGGAGCGAAGGCGACTCGCGCAAATCGTCGATGTCTTTCTTGTACGCCACTCCCAACACCAGCACGCGCGCGTCCTGGAGGCACTTCTTTTGCCGATTCAGCGCTTCAATGAGCGACTCGATGATGAACTCCGGCATCGCCGAGTTCACTTCCCCCGCCAGCTCAATGAACCTCGTCGGCACCTCGTACTCTCGCGCCTTCCACGTCAGGTAAAACGGGTCGATGGGGATACAGTGCCCCCCCAGTCCCGGACCGGGATAAAACGCCGTGAACCCGAACGGTTTCGTCTTCGCCGCCTCGATCACTTCCCAGATGTCGATCCCCATCCGCATGCACACCTGCTTCAACTCGTTCACCAGGGCAATGTTCACGCAGCGATAGATATTTTCCAGCAGCTTGGTCATCTCCGCCGCCCGCGAGGAGCTCACCACCAATGTGCGGTCAAACACCTGACCGTAAAGCGCCCGCGCCGCCCAGGCGCTCGCCGCGTTCACCCCCCCCACCACTTTTGGAATCTGGTGGGTCTTGAAATCCTTGTTCCCCGGATCTTCGCGCTCCGGCGAATAGGCCAGGAGGAATTCGCCCTCTGCCACGTCCTTCAATTCCACTACGTTGTTCGCCGCCGTGTACGCCTCCAACGGGCAGTGCAACCCCGAGTGTTCCAGGGTGGGCAGAACCAATTCTTCCGTCGTCCCGGGATACGTTGTGCTCTCCAGCACCACTAACTGACCTCGCTGCAGATGCTCGGCAATCGATTCCGCCGTGTTGCGGATGTAAGAAAGGTCGGGCTCGCGATGCTCGTCGAGAGGCGTGGGAACACAGATGATGATTGCATCCATCTCGCGCAGCCCGCGGAAATCCGCCTCTCCGTGATCCTGTTCTTCGTGATCGCCCGATACCGCATGGCGATGATGCCGGCCCTCTTCGTGCTCGCGGGGCACGGCGCCGTGGAGCTGTGGGAGAGGATCCGGGAGGGGGTCCGTGACCGCGCCCGGTGGCGCGCCGCCGCCGGGGCCTCGCTCCTCGCCGCCGCCGCGTTCGCGTTCGTCGACCTTCCGGTCCGCGCTCCCGCGAACCACTGGGCTTACCGGGTCGCCTCGGCCGTGGGCCTGCCCGCCGTGCTGGAAAGCTCGTCGGTCGCCCACTTCAACATCGGAGTGCTTCTGGCGAAGGAAGGCGATCTCGCCGGGGCCGAGGAGGAGCTTCGGGAGGCGTCGAGGCAGGACCCCGCGCACGTCGAGGTGGATGTCGAGCTGGGCAAGGTGCTGGCCCGGCAGGGGCGCGACCGGGAGGCGATCGACTTCTACCGGCGCGCGGCCGACCTCGCACCCGCGAGGCCGGACCTCCACCACGTCATGGGTGTGCTCTACCGGAGGCTAGGCGATCTCCCCGAGGCCGAGACGTCGTTTCGAGAGGCTCTCCGCCTCGACCCGCGACGCGCGGACAGCGCGAAGGCGCTCGAAGAGGTGCGGGCGGCGGAAAGGAACGAGCGCCTGTAGTACCCTGTCCCCCAATTTTCCAGCCGCGATAGGGATCGCGCGCGCGTTCGTTCCCAGGAGAGACGACCCATGCCCGTGACGATCGACGGAAAGAGCCTGACCCTCGAGGACGTGGTAAAGGTGGCGCGCCACGGCGAGAAGGTGGAGCTGGCGCCCGAGTCCCTCGAGAAGATCAAGAGATGCCGCGGGATGCTCCGGAAGAAGATCGAGGCCCGCGAGATCATGTACGGGGTCAACACGGGGATCGGCGAGTTCTCCGAGGTGGTGCTCGACGACGAGCAGGTGCAGCAGTTCCAGCGCTACCTGATCTACAACCACGCCGCGGGCATCGGCGACCCGATCCCGGTGGAGCACGCCCGCGCGGCGATGCTGAGCCGGATCAACGTCCACGCCAACGGTTATTCCGGCTGCCGCCCGGAGATCACCGGCACGTACGTCGAGATGCTCAACCGCGGGGTCACTCCCGTGGTGTGCGAGAAGGGGAGCGTCGGGGCCTGCGGCGACCTGGCCCCCATGAGCCAGATGGCCCTGTCGCTGATGGGCGAAGGCGAGAGCTTCTACCGCGGCGAGCGGATGCCGACCCGCGCAGCCATGGAGAAGGCCGGCATCCCGGTCCCCGGCCTCCACGCCCGGGACGGCCTCGCGGCGATCAACGGCTCCAACCTGATCACCGCCATCGGCTCCCTGCTGCTGTACGACACGGAGCGCTGGATCAAGCAGGCGGAGATCGCGGCCTCCATGACCCTCGAGGCGCTGCTGGCGAACATGAAGCCGTACGACGGCAGGCTCCACGAGCTGCGCGGGTTCAAGGGTGCGGTCACCTGCGCCCTGAACCTCAGGACGGTGATGGCCGGCTCCGACCTCATCACCGGGAAGCTCAAGGTCAAGGTGCAGGACGCGTACTCGATGCGCTCCTCCCCGCAGGTGATCGGAGCGCTGCGCGACCTGATGGCGTACGCCCGGAAGCAGTTCGAGATCGAGCTGAACGCGGTCGCCGACAACCCGATCTTCATCGAGGATGAGAACCGGGTGCTGACCGGGGCGAACTTCCAGGGGACCCCGGTGAGCATGCCTCTCGACATGGTCGGCGCCGGGATCACCATGGTGTCGGTCCTCTCCGAGCGCCGGCTCAACCGGCTGACCAACCCGGCGCTCTCCGTGGGGCTGCCCGCCTTCCTGACCAAGGGAGCCGGCATGTTCTCCGGCCTGATGCTGAGCCAGTACACCGCGGACTCGCTGATCGTCGAGCAGCGGATCCTGAGCATGCCGTCCTGCATCCAGTCCATTCCGGCCGCGGCCGACCAGGAGGACTTCGTCAGCATGGGCATGAACGGAGCGCTCAAGACGAAGCAGATCCTGGACAACGCCCGGGGAGTGCTGGCCATCGAGATGATCGCCGCGGCGCAGGGGCTCGACTTCCGCGACTTCACCCCCGGCGCCGGCACGCGTGCCGCGCACGCCGCAGTCCGGAAGGTCGTCGCGCACCTCGGCGAGGACCGGCCGCTCTTCCCCGACCACAACGCCATGAAGGCGGCGGTGGAGCGCTGCGAGGTGCTGGAGGCGGTCGAGAAGGAGATCGGACCGCTCCGTTCCTCGTGGTAGGCCGTCGGCGGCGGGCGCGCGGCGGCTCGAATTCGACCGCGAATCTTTAGGGCCGTCAGGGACGTATAACCCTCGGGAGGGCGATCCGATGAGGCGCAACCGCTACGCGTCGATGAGATCCGTTCTCGGCGTCGATCGCCGCGCCTTCCTGAAGGCGCTCGGCACCGCGTCGGCGGTCGCCGCGGGGGGTGTTGTCCTGGGCATCCCGGGCCTCCACGCGGAGGAGGGGGCGGCCCCGCCCAAGCCCCCCGCCGATGTCGAGACCAACCTCGCGGACTTCACGAAGGTCCCCAGGGGGCCTCACGCGATCCCCGGCCCGTTTCCTGGACGGGTCGTCCAGGTGACCGACGCTCGCTGCCTCAAGGACGACAAGGTGGACGCGAAGGTCGTGGCGGAGATGGTCGAGAAGGGGATCACGACCCTCACGGGAAAGGGGTCCAAGAAGAGCTTCGGGATGCTGTTCGACCGGAGCGACGTGGTCGGGATCAAGATCAATCCCGTCGGCCCGCCGCTGATGTGCAGCAAGCCCGAGGTGGTGGCCGCGCTGATCGCGTGGCTCGAGAAGAACGGGGTCCCCCGCCGGAACATCGTGATCTGGGACCGGTTCGATGACATGCTCAAGGAGGCGGGGTACACCGCCGAGCGCTTCCCGGGGGTGAAGATCGAGTCGCTCCAGACCATGGCCGAGGAGGGGAAGAGCTTCCGCGACGCGAAGGGGGATCACGTCAGCGCGGGGAACTTCGACCGCAAGGTCTACTATTTCGCGAAGGGGATCGTGGGCAAGGGCGTCCCGGGATACAAGGACGACGAGTACTATCTCAACCAGCACATCGTCAACGACGAGTACTCCTACTTCGGCAAGCTGGTCACCGAGCGGCTGACCAAGATCGTGAACGTCGCCGTGTTCAAGAACGCCGGGCCCGGGATCTCCATGGCCACGAAGAACCTGGGGTACGGGGCGATCTGCAACACCGGCCGGCTCCACGCGCCGCTGGGATTCAGGGTCTGCACCGAGGTCCTGGCCGCCCCCGCGGTGCGGGACAAGCTCGTGCTGAACGTGATCGACGGCATCCGCGGGCAGTACGACGACGGCCCGATGATGAACGAGAAGTTCGTCTACCCCCTCCAAACGCTGTATTTCGCCACGGACCCGTTCGCCCTCGACCGCATCGGCCACGACCAGATCGTCGAGAAGCGGCGGGCCATGGAGATCAAGGTCGTCGACCTCCCGCGCTACACGGATTATTTCGCCCAGGCCGAGAAGCTCGGCCTCGGAGTGGGGGACCCGGCGAAGATCCGCCTCGTCCGGGTCGAAGCTTGAGGCGCGCGCTGGCGGCGTCGTTCCTCCTCCTGGCGGCCGCCGGCGCGCGCGCTGGTAGCGATCTCTCCCTCGTTCCGGAGGACGGCACTCCGGCAGGCTTTCGCCGGGCCGAGGCCCCGAAGGTCTTCGCGGGAGCCGAGCTCTACGGCCACATCGACGGCGGCGCCGAGATCTTCCTCGAGCTGGGCTTCGACGCGCTGACCCTCGCCCGCTTCCGCCGCGGGGACGCCGAGATCGTCCTCGAGATCTACCGGATGGACGACCCGGTCGCCGCCTGGGGGATCTACCTCGCGAAGTGCGGGAAGGAGACCCCGGACCCCGGGTTCTCCGAGCGGCACACCTTCGGCCGTTACCAGCTCGCGTTCGTGAAGGGACGCTACTACGTCCTCGTCAACAACGACGCCGGGACGCCCGAGGTCTCGGCGGGCCTCCTCGAGATCGGGCGGTTCACGGCGTCGCGGATTCCGGGAGCGGAGCGGCCGGCCGCGCTGGCGCTTCTCCTCGGGGACGGTCTCGTCCCGTCCACCGTCCGCCTGATCCGCGGCCGGTACGGCCTCCAATCGGTCGCCGGCGCGCTGGGCGAGGGGGACCTCCTGCTCTTGGGCGGCAAGGCCGCGGCAGTCGCCGGCGAGTACCGGCAGCCAGGGGGCGGAACGCGAACGCTGCTCCTCGTGGATTACCCGTCGGCGGCGGCCGCCACCGCGGCGTTCAGTAACGTTCGCGAGAAGCTCGACCCCCTGCTCAAAGTGCTATCGGCCGACGAAGTCCGCATCCTGTTTCAGGATCGTGCAGGGAAGTTCGGCTCAGTCTCCCGCGAGGGCGCAAGGGTCCGGGTCGAGCTGGACCTGGTGGCGAAGCCGACTCCCTAGCTTGATCGCCGCGCCGGGAGAGAGGCGCTCTCGGAGGTTGCCAATGCAAGTCGTCACGACCGACCGGCAGCAGCTGGAGCGGCTCTTCCGGGAGGGCGGCTTCGCCGATTTTCGCTGGATTCGCCCGGCCGACATCGTGGTGGCCCAGTGGGTCCGGATGAAATGCCAGTACGGGTGCCCCGAGTACGGCACGAACGTGGCCTGCCCACCGAACAACCCGTCCGTGGCGGAGTGCGAGCGGTTCTTCCGCGAGTACTCGGAAGCGGCGATCTTCCACTTCGCGAAAACGGAGCCGGACGAGGAAGCGCGCAGGCGTTGGTCGCGGCCGCTCAACGCGAAGCTCTTCACCCTCGAGCGGGCGGTGTTCCTGAGCGGTCACCGAAAGGCGTTCATGCTCCCGATGGGCAGCTGTCCCCACTGCGAGGAGTGCGTCGGGCATCCGGGCGAATGCCGCCTGCCGGGCTCGGCGCGTCCCACGGCCGAGGGGCTGGCGGTGGACGTCTACTCGACGGCTCACGCCGTCGGGTACCCGATCGAGGTGCTGACCGATCTGTCCCAGCCGATGAACCGCTACGCGATCCTGCTGATCGACTGAGCGCCCTACTTCCGCGGCTCTTCGACCGAGGCGGCTCCAGGTCCCCGCGGGTCCGCGGCGGCTTCGAGGCGCCCGTCGGCGCGGCGCCGCGCGGCGTCGACCTCGCCGAGCGCCTTGACCTCCTTCAGAACGTGCCCACGCCGCGCCAGCTCGCCACGGACCTCTCCGGACAGCGCTCCGGCCTCGACCGCGACCTCGTCGGGCATCCATTGATGGTGGATCCTGGGGTGCGTCACCGCGTCCAGGAGCGACTCCCCATCCACCAGGATACGTAGCAGCGTCTGGCCCACGGCGGTCGGGATGTGGGAGCCGCCCGGGGAGCCGATCGCCAGGATCTCGCTTCCCTTCCACGCCAGCGTCGGGCTCATCGACGAGAGCATGCGCTTGCCCGGCCCGACCGCGTTCGCGGGGCCCTGCACGAGCCCGTAGAGATTGGCCTTCCCGGGGGCGGCCGCGAAGTCGTCCATCTCGTTGTTCAGGAGGATCTCGAGCTCCGGAACCAGCAGCCGGCACCCGAACGTGTCGTTGAGCGTGACGGTCATCGCCACCGCGTCCCCTCGGGCGTCCACCACCGAGAGGTGTGTGGTTTGCGTCGGCTCCGCGGCACCCCCGGGCCAGTTCTTGACGCTCGCGGACGGCGTTGCCCGCGCACGATCGATCTCACGCGCGCGGCGGTCGAGCCAGGACGGGTCGAGGAGCTGCGTCGCGTCGGCTCCCGTCGACATGGGATCGCCGAGCAAGAACCGGTCGGCGAACGCGCGGCGCCAGGCCTCGACCGAGAGGTGCGCGCGATCCGCGCCGTCCTTCGGGAGCGCCGCGAATCCCAGTCGCTCCAGCATGCCGAACGTCTCGCCGAGGATGATCCCGCCGGAGGAGGGGAGCGGCATCGAGGCGATCTCCCAGCCGAACGCTCGGAGCCTGACGGGAGCGCGCCAGACCGGCGCGTAGGCGGCGAGGTCGGCCGCGGTCAGGATGCCGCCGTGCTTTCGGGACGCCGCCTCGATGGCTTCGGCGGCCCGGCCGCGCGTGAGCGCCTTGGGACCGAGCCGGCCGTAGGCGTCGAGGACCTTCGCGAGCCGCGGGAGCCGCACGGTCGTTCCCGCCGCGGGGGGCTGGCCTCCCGGCAGCCAAACCGCCGCGGTCTCCGGGAAGCGGGCGAGGAGCGCGCGGTCCTCCGCGATCGCCCGGGACAGCCGCTCCGTGACCGGGAACCCGCCCCGGGCCAGCCGGGCCGCGGGCGCGACGACCTGGATCCAGGGCAGCCGCCCGAACCGGTGGTGCAGCTCAAAAAGGCCCGCGGGCGAGCCAGGAACTCCGGCGGCGAGCGGACCCACGAGCGAGCGCTCCGCGACGGGGGAGCCGTCCGGGCCCAGGAACATCCCGGCCGTTGCGGCCGCAGGCGCGGTCTCGCGGAAATCGAGCGCCGCCACCTCGTCGCCGAATCGCGCCACGGCAAACCCGCCGCCGCCCAGGTTGCCGGCCTGGGGGTGGACGACCGCCAGCGCCAGCGCGACCGCGACCGCGGCGTCTGCTGCGTTGCCCCCTTCTCGGAGGATGAGAAGCCCGGCCTCCGTGGCCGCGGGGGCGGACGACGCCACAGCACCCCCGCGCGGAGCCGGACTCGGGTGCGGGGCGGCTGGGCCGGTCGCGGCGATTCCCGCCGCGACGGCCGTCGCGACGATCAGGAGGACGACGAAGCCGCGGGAGCCGCGAAAGCCCTTGTGCGCGCGCATGCGCGGAGTCTACACCGCCGGTCCGCCGCTAGGCGTGCGGCTTGGCGCGCTTCGAATCGAGATACAGGAAAAGGCACAGACCGACGAACATCACGATGCTGACGATCTGCCCCGCGGTGTCGCTCCGGTCGGGGACGCCGAGGTCCACGTTCAGGAACGACAGGTACTCCTTGCCGATCACGAGCAGCGCCCCGACGACCCCCATGATCGCGCCGCCGGCGATGAACCCGCTGGCCAGGAGGGTCCCGCGCTGGGAGCGCGCCTCGGACACCTTGGGATCCTTGCTGCTCTTCCCGACCCAGTGCGAGATGAGGCCGCCGATGAACAGCGGCGTGTTCACCTGCAGCGGCAGGTACATCCCGATCGCGAACGCCAGGGGGGGGATCTTCATCATCTCGAGGAGGACTGCGAGCACGAGGCCGACGCTGTAGAGGAGCCAGGTCACCGGCTGTTTGTCGAAGATGCCGGAGAGGATCGTCGCGAACAGGTTCGCCTGCGGCGCCGGCACGACCTGGGTGTTCATGAAGCCCGAGACGAACTGGCCGCTCGCGGGGTCGGTATGCCCGAACGCACGGTGGATCAGGAGCACGGTCAGGGCGACGCCGACCGCGGCGAACAGCGTGCCGATCACCTTGGAGATCTGTTGGTAGCGCGGCGTCGAGCCGAGCCAGAATCCGACCTTGAGGTCGGTGACGAACCCGCCGCTCATCGCCAGGGCGGAGCAGACCACCGCCCCCATCACGATCGCCGCGAACTTGCCGTACTCCCCCTGGAGCCCGACCGCGACCAGGGCGGTCGAGCCGATGATCAGCGTGACCAGGGTCATGCCCGAGATCGGGTTATTGCCGGTCATCGCCGTGGCGAGAGCGGCCACGGTGGTGAACAGGAACGAGAACACGAACGCGATTACGAGACCGGTCAGCGCGATCTGGGGCGCCTTCCCGGCCGAGATCGGGTCCTGGCCGAGGAGCACGAGGAAGAAGACACCGACCGCCAGGGTGGCCACGACGATCGCGCCCATGACCGTGCTCATCTTGAGGTCGCGGTCGGTGCGGGAGACCTCGGCTGCGTGCGCGTGCGGCCGGAAGATCTGCTTGAACCCGAGGGAGAACGCGTTGGCGATGGTGGGTAGCGCCTTCAGGATCCCGATGATCCCGGCTCCCGCCATGGCCCCGACGCCGACCCGCTGGGCGTAGAGCCTGAAGATGTTGCCGGCGCTCATCTGCGTGATGAACGCCGGGACGCCGGGAAGCGGCGCCGGCGGGATGGAGATCGAAGGGACGTACTGGCCGAAGTGGTAGATCAGCGGGACCATGATCAGATTCGAGAACAGGCCGCCCGCGCAGATGATCGCGGAGAATCGGAGCCCGGTGATGTAGCCGAGCCCCAGGATCAGCGCCACCGCGTTCAGGCTCACCGCGGCCCTGTACTTGTCCGCCAGCCCCTTCATGAACGGTAGGAACTGGAAGGTCACGATCTCGGACCACGCCCTGACCGAGCTGGCGAAGAAGTCGTAGATCCCTCCCACCGCCGCCGCGAGGAGCAGCGTCCTGGCCTGCTCGCCCCCCGCCTCCCCCGTGACGTACACCTCGTTGATCGCGGTCGCCTCGGGGAACGGGAGCTTTCCGTGCTGCTCGGCGACGAAGTACCTCCGGAGCGGGACAAGGAACAGCAGGCCGAGGAACGAGCCGAGGACCGCCACCACGAACATGGTCAGGAGCATCCGGCCGGTCCCCGGCGCGACGTTCATGATGTACAGCGCCGGGAGCGTGAAGATCGAGCCGGCCACCACGAGCCCCGACGCGCCGCCGATGCTCTGGATGATCACGTTCTCGAGGATCGAGTTGCGCCGGCTGAAGAGCCCTGAGAGGCCGACGGCCAGGATCGAGATCGGGATCGCCGCCTCGAACACCTGGGCGACCTTGAGCCCCGAGTAGGTGGCGGCCACCGAGAAGATCAGGACCATCACGATTCCGGTGAGCACCGAGCGCGGCGTGAACTCGGGCACCACGGCGCCGGCGGGGACGAACGGCTCGTAAGTCTCGCCGGGCGCAAGCTCGCGGTAGGCCGCGGGATGGAGGCGGCGGGTCTCCCCCTCGCCTCGCCTCGGATCGTTCGATGCCATCGGCGCCCCCCGTCGAAAGTGGGAATGGAGCCGGAGTCTACGGCGCGGGGGTGCCGGGGGCAAGCCCGCTCGGCGACGGTCGGATCTACCTCGACGGCGTCAGGAGCCCGGGCAGCACGTCTTTCAGGAGAGAGACCGGGACGGCGCCGGCGTTCGGCGATCCCTCCGGCCGTCTTCTCGCGGCGCCCACGGTTCCCACCGCGACGATGGACACCGTCTCCGCGCCCCCCTCCAGGTGGAAGCGCAGCATCGGCGAGCCGCTGTTCCCGTCGAAGAAGTCGGCGCAGGTGTAAACCCGGCACCAGGGAGACTCGTCCACCGCGGTCGATCCCGGTGACGCCGGCTCCAGCGCGGCATGCTCGCGGCAGGGCTGCACGCCGAACCACACGTCCTCGTCCTCGACCGTCGATTGCGAGACGGGGGAGAACAGGAGCTTCTTCTGTGGCCACGAGAAGACGTTCCACTTCTCGTACGGAAACGCGGGGAAGCCGAAGCGATCGCCGGGCTCCACGTCGTCGAAGCCGAACCCGGGATCGACGCGGAGGTAGTCGCGAAACGACCCGGACTTCCGGGAGTACAGGGCCAGGTCGGCGCCCGACCGCTTGTCGAGGATGCGATAGACGAGCTTGAGCTCGAGCGGCCTCGGCCGCGGCCGAAGGTGCTTCTGATAAGCCTTGATCCCGCCCGGGAACACGCAGTGCCCCGCGGTCAGCAGGAGCTTGTCGGAGATCGCCGTCCCCGTGCAGAACGGACCTACGCCCAGTCCGATCCTGGGACGCAGCGCGTACACCGCGCTTCGTATGGCGGCCACCTCGTCGGGAGAGATCCGCGCGGTCGAGGTCTCGACCGAGGAGCCCTCGACGAGCCGCACCCGATCGTCGCCGCCGCACAGTCCCGCGAGCGCGGTCCGGCCGGCGAGCGACGAGACGGCGATCGCCAGCACGAGCCCGGCTGCGAGCCCGAGCCGGCGCGGGGACCGCCGAGCGGGAGAGGCGAGGATCGTATTGGCCATTCTTCCTCCGCAGGCAGATGCATCTTGCCACAGCCGATCGCTCCCCGGTAGCGAGGGCCGGGAGGCCCCTGCCGGCTCACCAGCCCGGAGACGCGAGTCGCGGTACCATGCTCCGGCGTCCGAATCAGGAGGGCTCCATGGAGAAGGACAACGTCAACGCGCTCGAGAACGCGTTCAAGCAGTTCGACGAGGCGGCCCGGGTGCTGAAGTTGACGCCGAACCAGATCGCCATGATCAAGCAGCCGCGCCGGGTCACGGAAGCCAAGCTCCCGGTCCGGATGGACGACGGCCGGATCGAGATCTTCACCGCCTACCGGGTGCAGCACAGCATGGCCCGCGGGCCGGCGAAGGGCGGCCTGAGGTACCACCCCGCGGTGACCGTGGCGGAGGTCAAGGCGCTGGCGTTCTGGATGACCTACAAGTGCGCGGTGGTGAACATCCCGTTCGGCGGCGGGAAGGGCGGCATCATCGTGGACCCGAAGAGGCTCTCCCTGGGCGAGCTGGAGCGGCTGACTCGGCGCTACGCGGCCGAGCTCGAGGACCTGTTCGGCGTGGATCGCGACGTCCCCGCGCCCGACGTGAACACCAACGCCCAGATCATGGCGTGGATCATGGACACGCTCTCGATGCACGCGAGGGGGTACCTCCCGGCCGTGGTCACCGGCAAGCCCCTCGACCTGGGCGGATCGAAAGGGCGCGACTCGGCGACGGCGCAGGGGATGGTGTTCTGCGTGCGGGAGGCATGCAAGCACCTCGGCATCGAGCCCAAGAAGACCCGCGTCGCGATCCAGGGATTCGGGAACGCCGGCTCGTGGGCCGCGAGGCTCCTCGCCGGCCTCGGCTTCAGGATCGTGGGGATCTCGGACGTGAACGGCGCGTTCGTGAACGAGACCGGGATCGACATCGAGACGGCGTTCCGCCACAACGTGGAGCACCGCGGGCTCGAGGGGCTCGACCGCGCGCTTCAGGTCACGCGCCTCGACGATCCGTTGAAGCTCCTCGAGCTGGACGTGGACGTTCTGGTCCCCGCGGCGCTCGAGACCCAGATCACCGGCGAGAACGCACCGCGGGTCAGGGCGCGGGTGATCGCCGAGTGCGCCAACGGCCCGACCACCTACGAGGCGGACGCGATCCTCGCGAAGAAGGGGGTCTTCCTCATTCCGGACATCCTCTGCAACGCCGGGGGCGTCACGGTTTCCTACTTCGAATGGGTCCAGAACCGGCAGGGGTTCTACTGGCAGGAGGAGCGGGTGGCAAGGGAGCTCGAGCGCTACATGGTCGAGGCGTTCGGAGCGGTCCTCGAGGCGAGCGTCGAGCACGAGACCAACATGCGGATCGCCGCGTTCATCGTCGCGATCCAACGCGTCGCGCGAGCCGCGGAGCTGCGCGGACTGTACGCCTGAGGTCGGGACGGGCGAGCCGCGCCCGCCTCACTTCATCTTGCGAACGCGGACCTCGATCCCCTTGTCGGTAGCGAGCAGCGCCACGAGGCGTCCCGGGTCGGTGTCGCCGCAGTGGTACGGGTAGAGGATCCTCGGCTTGAACGCCCGAGCGGCGTCCGCCGCCATCTCCGGGGTCATCGTGTACGGGAGGTTCATGGGCAGGAACGCGATGGCGATGTCCTTGAGGTCCTTCATCTCCGGGACGTTCTCGGTGTCGCCCGCGACGTAGACACGGGTGTCGCCGAACGTCAGCACGTAGCCGTTCCCCTCGCCCTTGGGGTGGAAGGGCGCCCCGTCCGGACTCACGTGAACGATGTTGTACGCCGGCACCGCCGTGATCGGGATGCCGGCGACGGTCCGCGACTCCCCGTTGCGCAGGACGAGTGCGCCTTCGACCTTGCCTTCGCACACGGGGGAGACCACGACCGCCGTCTCGGCCGTCCGGACCGCGGCGATCGCCGCGGGGTCGAGGTGATCGCGATGGTCGTGCGTGACCAGCACGAGGCTCGCCTTGGGCAGCGACGCGTAGTCCGCCTCCTTGCCGTACGGGTCGACGTGAATCACCTTGCCCTGGAAGGCGAACATCAGCGACCCGTGGCCGATGAACCCGATCTCGAGGTCGCCGGCGGAGGTCTTGACGATGTCCTTTTCGAAACCCGGGCGGGCCGCGAACGCGGCCGTCGCCAGGAGCGCGAGCCCGAGGCACGCCGTACGTGCGTTCATCGGATCCTCCCTCGCGGCCCGTGCCGGGATCTCGCGGGCGGACCGCGCCGGTCACGGCGATAATACCCCTCCGCACCCGGAGCGCGGCGTTCCGACTTCCGGAGCGTGGAGGACGTCCCGATGATCAGGCTGTCAGCGTGGGTTATCGGCCTTGCCGTCACGGCCGTGGCGGCCGCACAAGCCCAGCCGGTCCCCGTGCCGCCCCAGGCGCTCGCGGCGTCGAAGGCGGTGACGGCGTCCGCGATCTCCGGGCCGACGCGGTTCCTGTCGAACGACCTCCTGGAAGGTCGGGCGACCTCGAAGCCCGGCGACGTGCTCGCGGTCAAGTACCTGGCGAGCGCGCTCGAGTCCCTCGGCCTCGTGCCGGCGGGGCCGGATGGCGGCTGGGAGCAGAAGTTCGAGGTCGTCGGGCTGACTTCTCACGTGCCGGAGCAGTGGAGCTTCGACGCCAAGGGCGGTCGGGTGTCCTTGAGATTCTGGGACGACTTCATCGCCGCCATCGGAAGGCAGGCGCCGAGTGTCGTGCTCGCCGACGCCGAGCTGGTCTTCGTCGGCTACGGCATCACGGCGCCCGAGTACCGGTGGGACGACTTCAAGGGGACGGACGTCCGGGGCAAGGTCCTCTTGATCCTGAACAACGATCCGGACTGGGACGACGCTCTGTTCGCCGGCAAGCGGCGGCTGTACTACGGTCGCTGGACGTACAAGTACGAGGAGGCGGCGCGTCACGGAGCGGCGGGCGCGATCATCGTCCACACGACCCCCTCCGCCGGTTACGGCTGGCCCGTGGTCCAGAACTCCTGGGGCGGCGAGCAGTACGAGCTTCCCAACGGCGGCGAGCCCAACATCGATGTCAAGGGCTGGACGACCGAGGCGGCGACGCGCAAGCTCCTGCAAGCGGCCGGATTCGACCTCGACGCGCTGGTCGCGAAGGCGCGCTCGCGGGATTTCCGTCCGGTCCCGCTGGGGATCAAGACCTCGTTGACGATCGCGAGCGACGTCGGCCGGGCTCAGACGAGCAACGTGATGGGGATGCTCCGTGGCAGCGACCCGAAGCTCCGCGACGAGGTCGTGGTCTTCTCCGCGCACCACGATCATCTCGGCGTGGGCAAGCCGGACGCGACCGGTGACCGGATCTACAACGGCGCGCGGGACAATGCCTCGGGCGTCGGCATGGTCCTGGCGATCGCCCGGGGGTTCGCCGCGCTACCCGAGCCGCCGCGGCGGTCGATTCTGTTCCTTCTCGTGAGCGGCGAGGAGTCGGGCCTGCTCGGCTCCGAGTACTTCGCCACCCATCCGACCGTGCCGAGCGACCGCCTGGTGGCCGACGTCAACTTCGACTCGGGGAACATCTTCGGGAGGAGCCGCGACGTGTCTGAGGTCGGACGCGGCAAGTCCGACCTGGACCCTGTCCTCGACGCGGTCGCCAAGCTCCAGGACCGGGTGGTCACGGACGAGGCGTTCCCGGATCGCGGCGCGTTCTACCGGTCGGACCAGTTCTCGTTCGCCAAGGTGGGCGTCCCGTCGCTCTACTTCTCCGCGGGCGTCGACTTCATAGGGCGGCCGCCGGCGTGGGGGAGAGAGATCGAGGACGCCTGGCGCGACGCTCACTACCACCAGCCCAGCGACCAGATCGACTCGACCTGGAACTGGGACGGTATGGTGGAGGACGCGCGGCTGGGGTTCCTGGTCGGCTACGCGGTGGCCCAGGCCGACCGACGTCCCGCGTGGCGGTCCGGCGACGAGTTCGAGAACGCAAGACCGGCTGCGGTTCATTGACTTCGCCGATTACGGGGCGGGCGGCGGCATCGCGGACCAGCGGTTCCTGAACCAGTCGATCGGCCCCGGGGACGCGCCGGCTCGGTCGAAGAAGATCCCGGCATAGCGGCCGTCCGCGTCGCGAAGAGGCGAGGCGGGCCTCAGGATCCGCGCTCCGTCCTTGCGCGCGACCGACGGGGTTTCCTGTCCGGTCGCGGGATCGCGCTCCAGGTAGCGGTCCTTCCCGCCGGCGTCGAGGAACAGCCCGACCTCGACCGGCCAGGCGAGGTAGTTCCGGGTCACGTTGGGCGCGAGGTCCGTCACGTTGAAGTTCGTGATCCCGAACCCTTCTTTTCCGCGATCGAGTACGTACGTGTCGTCGCCCCCCGCGTCCACGAACAGCGCGAGGCTCATGTTGATCGCGTACCCGAACCCGTCGGCGCCGTAGCGGTAGGTGTCGTTGCCCCCTCCATCGTAGAGCAGCGCGATCGTGAAGTCGTGCCCGAACGCCATCCCGGTGTGCGAGTCGCCGTACCCCTCGTAACGGTCGTTCCCCAGCTCGTCGATCAGCGCCCCGATGCAGAAGTGTGCGCCGGAGGCGAGGGAGAAGACCGACGCGCTGTAGAGGTCGTCCCCCGACGCGTCGTAGAGCCAGCCGATCCCGTACCAGTACCCCGAGCCGATGGACCAGTTGCCGGACCGGTAGGTGTCGTTCCCATTGAGATCGATCAGGGTGCCGACGCCGCCCGCCCACGAGTGGCCGTCCTCGAGATCGCCGCGGCGTCCTGCCGCCGCCCCCTGCGCGTAGGAGTAATTCACCCTGAGCTGCGAGTGGTCGTCGGGGCGGTACGCCTTTGCCGAGTCGGGCTCCGCGAAGTAGGAGTCGTTTCCCTCGAGGTCCACGAGCGTCCCGATGCCGTTCCCCACCCCGCCGAACCCCTGGCCGCCGCTCACGATCCGGTACGCGTCGCTCCCCGCGAGATCGAAGAGCAGCCCTACGCCGAACTCCGCCGCTCCCTGGCCCTCCACGGTCAGCTCGTATCGGTCGTTCCCCGCGAGGTCGGCGAGGAGCCCGGTGCCGAAGAGGCCGTACCCCTGCGACGAGCCGTAGGCCCGGTACTCGTCGTCACCGGCGGCGTCGATCAGGACGCCGGTGCCGAGTATCCCGCTCCCCTGGGCGTTCACGCGCTCGTCTTCCGCGACGTACCGGTCGTTCCCCGCGAGGTCCACGACCAGCGTCACCGGCTGCGTGAGCGTGCTCCCGCCGATCCCTTCCCGGTACAGATCGTCGCCGCCGAGATCCACGAGGAGCAAGGTGTCGGACGCCTCGTGCGTGTTGTTGCCGGAACCCGCCACCACGATCCGTCCCGCGGGAGTGAGGAGGTCGAGGCGCTGCGCCGCCAGGTCCGCCTTCGTCCCGGCCACCCACTTCTGGAGGGACTTCACCAGCCGCTCCCCCGCGGCGACGACCTTGCGGGACGACGTGTTGAGCGCCCGCTCGTCCAGGTCACGCGCGACCCGATCGCATTCCGGGTGGTACTCCATCCCGTCGAACTGAGTCGCGCCGAGGTCGCGGAGCTTCGACACCGCGATCATGTCCTTCCCGTCCACGCGCGTGAACGCGATCCGATGCCAGCGCAGCGCGTCGGCGAGGTCGAGCACCGCCTGCGCGACGATCGCCCGAAGCTCGGGATCGAGCTTCGCCGCCGCCGCCCGCGCGTCCTCGCGCCGGCGCGGGAAGTCCGCGGGCTTGTCGAGGCGGACGAGGTCGAAGGGGAGATCGAGGTCGCGGTAGAGCCGCTCCACCGCGAAGACGAGGGGGTCCTCGGCGCCGGGACCGGTGGGGGCCTTCTCGTCGAGCGCCGCGGTGTAGTCCCGGTGGCCCGAGAGCCGGAGGTCCCAGCCCGTGAAATACGCGGCGCGGAACAGCCCGTCGTCGCTTACGGCACGGTAGGCGGGGGACAGGAAGTCCCGAGAAGCCTGGGCCATCAGCCGGAGGGCGTCGTCGATCCTGTCGGGGTGCGCGAACAGGTCGGAGAACATCCGGTTGACGTACGGGATCTGCCGCGGGTCCGGATAGCGGAGCCAGTCTCCCTCCGGCGCGAATCCGAGCCGGTCCTCTGAGAGGCCGGCGGTCGAGAGCGCCTCGACGAGCGGATCGCTCGGCGGGCGACTCGGTGCGGCGAGAGCCGAGGAAGGGACGGCCAACAGGAGGAGGGAGAGGAGTGAGGTTGCGGCGCGTGCCAGGGTGGGCATGGGGACGACCTCCCTTCGCGGGAGGCCGAACGATACCACCGATTTCGCGCCGCTCCAGAGCGGCCTAGACGACCTCCCACACGTCGCCCGACCTCAGGAGCTTCCCGAGGTCACCCGGGCCCTTCTTGACGGTGATCGCGTCGATCTGCTCGTGGATCGAGTCCTCGAGCGTAGGGGCCTCGGTGCGGCGGAACACGCCGATCGGAAGCGGGAACTCCGGCGGCTGCATGTGCGCGAGCATGAACGCGTAGCCGAGCGGGGCGTGCTCGTCGTGCACGAGCAGGTCCTTCTCGGTCACGCCGCTCCCCAGCGTCACGACCTCGGGCTTGTGGCAGCCCGCGAGCCTGATCCCCCGGTCGCGGCTCTTACCGAAAACGAGCGGCTCGCCCTGCCGGAGCTGGACCACGTGGTCGTCGCGCAGCTCCTTCTCGCGGAAATCGTTCCACGCGCCGTCGTTGAAGATGTTGCAGTTCTGGAGGATCTCGACGAACGCGGCGCCTCGGTGGGTCGCCGCGGAGCGGAGCACCTCCTTGAGGTGCGGCGCGTTGACGTCGACGCTCCGGGCGACGAAGGTGGCGTCGGCGCCCAGGGCCAGCGCGACGGGATTGAACGGGCGGTCGACGGAGCCGTAGGGGGTCGACTTCGTCTTCTTCCCGGTCTCGGAGGTCGGCGAGAGCTGTCCCTTGGTGAGCCCGTAGATCCGGTTGTTGAACATCAGGATCTTGAGGTCGAGGTTCCTCCTCAGCGTGTGGATCAGGTGGTTCCCGCCGATGGACAGCGCGTCGCCGTCGCCGGTCGCGATCCACACCGACAGCTCCGGGTTCGTGACCTTGATCCCGGTGGCGATCGCCGGGGCGCGGCCGTGGATCGCGTGGAACCCGTAAGTGTTCATGTAATAAGGGAAGCGGCTGGCGCAGCCGATCCCCGACACCACCACGAACTTCTCGCGAGGGATCCCCAGCTCGGGGAAGACCTGCTGGACCGAGGCGAGGACCGCGTAGTCCCCGCACCCCGGGCACCACCGGACCTCCTGATCGGAGGAGAAGTCCTTCTTGGTCAGTCCCGTCGGCGCGCCCATGCAGGCCTCCTACGCCATCTCGCGGATGCGGTCGTAGATCTCCCCCTCGCGGAAGGGCTGACCCTGGACTTTCGACTGGGAGGCGACGTCCTTGAGGTACGTCCCGCGGAGCAGGAACGCGAGCTGCCCCAGGTTCATCTCGGGGACCAGGATCCGGTCGTACCGCGAAAGCACCTCGCCGAGGTTTGCGGGTAGCGGATTCAGGTAGCGGAGGTGCAGTTGGCTGACGCGCCGCCCTTCCGCGCGGGCGCGGCGGACCGCGCCCGTAATCGAGCCGTACGTGGAGCCCCAGCCGACCACGAGCAACCCGCCCTCCGGATCGCCCGAGGGGACCGCCGGCGGGATGTCGAGCGCGGCCCGCGCGATCTTCTCGGCCCTCAGGTGGACCATCCGCTCGTGGTTCAGCGGCTCGTACGAGACGTTCCCGGCGCCGTCCGACTTCTCGAGCCCGCCGATCCGGTGCTCGAGTTTGGGCGTGCCAGGGATCGCCCAGGGGCGGGCCAGGGTCTCGGCGTCGCGGGCGTAGGGGAGGAAGCCCTCGGGATCGGTCCTGAAGCTCACCGGGATCGGCAGCAGATCCTCGACCGCCGGTATCCTCCACGGCTCGGCCCCGTTCGCGATGAACCCGTCGGACAGGATCAACACCGGGGTCATGTGCCGGATCGCGAGGCGGCTGGCCTCGTAGGCGCACTCGAAGCAGTCGGAGGGGGAGCGTGGAGCGAGGACGAGACAAGGGGCCTCGCCGGGCCGCCCGAAGAGGGCCTGGAGGAGGTCCGCCTGCTCCGTCTTGGTCGGGAGGCCGGTCGAGGGGCCGCCGCGCTGGATGTCCACGACCACGATCGGCAGCTCCACCATCACCGCGAGCCCCAGGAATTCGCTCTTGAGCGCCATGCCCGGCCCGCTGGTCGTGGTGATCGCCAGCGACCCCGCGAACGCGGCGCCCAGCGCGGCGCCGATCGCCGCGATCTCGTCCTCCGCCTGAAACGTGACCACGCCGAAGTTCTTGTACGCGGCCAGCTCGTGCAGGATGTCGGACGCCGGCGTGATCGGGTACGACCCCTGGAAGAGCGGGAGCCCGCTCTTCCTCGACGCGGCGACGAAGCCCATCGCGAGCGCCTGGTTCCCGCTGACGTTCCGGTACGTCCCCGGCGCCAGGCGGGCGGCCGGTACCTCGTAGGTGTCCTGGAAGATCTCGCTCGCCTCGCAGTACGCGTACCCGGCCTTGAGCGCCAGCCGGTTGGCGGCGGCGATCTCGGGGTGCGAGGCGAACTTGTCCTCGATCCACCGAAGGGAGACCTCGAGGGGACGGTTGTACAGGTAGTACATCATCCCCAGGGCGAAGAAGTTCTTCGAGCGGTCCACCGTCCGTTGCGGCAGCCCGGTCTCCTTAAGCGCCGACCGGGTGAGGCGGTTCATCTCGACCCGGAAGAGCCGGTACCCGTCGAGGGAGCCGTCCTCGAGCGGGCTCCCCGGGTAGCCTGCCTTCGCGAGGTCGGATTCCTTGAACGCGTCCGAGTTCACGACGAGGATGCCGCCCGCCTTGAGGTCCTTGAGATTGACCTTGAGCGCGGCGGGGTTCATGGCCACCAGGACGTCCGGCGCGTCGCCGGGGGTGAAGATGTCCTCCGAGGCGAAGTTGACCTGGTACCCGGAAACACCGGGGAGCGTCCCGGCCGGGGCGCGGATCTCGGCGGGGTAGTCGGGGAACGTGGCCAGATCGTTGCCGACGATGGCGGCGGTCGCGGTGAACTGCGTCCCGGTGAGCTGCATGCCGTCGCCGGAGTCGCCGGCGAACCGGATCACGACGCGCTCCAGCGTTTCGACGCCGGGCTTGGTCCCGTTGGCTGCCGTCTCGATGGCCATGCGTTACCTCACCAGGTCCCGAATAGAGGACCGACCCGCTCCATTATGTCTCATCGCTCGAGGTGGATCAAACCCGGCGGCGCTAGCTGATTTCAGTGGTCTTACGGGCGAGCCAGGCGAGGCGGCCGCGGACCGATTCGGCATCGGGAGCGCGGGGTGCGAGGCTCAGATAGGCCTCGAGGTCGGCCACGGCGGCGCCGTTCCGGCCGAGGTGGGCGTGCAGGAAGCCGCGGTCGCGGATCTCGCTGTGATCGTCCGGCGAGACGATCAGGAGACGGTCCACCGCGGCGTGCGCGCGGGAGTAATCCTCGCGGGCGAGGTAGACCCGTTTGAGATTGTGAAGGAGGCGCGCAAGGATCGCGGGCGCGCTCGCCCCCAGGAGCATCTCTTGGCGGAAGAGCGAGGCGCGGCCCGTGGTCTTCGCCGAGAGCTCGCGGCAGTCGTCCTCGGTGATCACGTGGCCGCCGTGGAACGGGTCCACGAAGGTCGCCCGGGTCGCATCGCCGACCCGGACCACGAAGTGGCCGGGGAGCGCCACCCCTGAAGCCTCGATCCCGGCCCGGCGCGCCACCTCGACGTAGAGGATCGACAGGGTGATCGGGATGCCCGCGCGCCGATTCAGGACCTCGTTGAGGAAGGAGTTGCGCGGGTCGTCGAACTGGTCGGCGTTCCCCCGGAAGCCGAGTTCGTCGAAGAGGAACGTGCGCATCGCGTCGAGCCGGGCGAAGAAATTCGCGAGGGGCGCGACCCCGGGGCGGGCCTGCCGTCCCATCGCGTCGACCCGGTCGGCTTCCGCCGCCACGTCGAGACCGGGGAATTCCTCGGCGGCCACGAGGAGGCACGCCTCGAGCAGGTCGAAGTCCTCGTTCCCGCTCACGAGCGCGACGAGCCGCCGTCGCGCCTCGACACGGGCATCCGTCCCGGATACGGTCAAGCGAGCCTCTCCTCTCGATCCTCGGGGTCGTTCAGCGGAGGGTAAATGTTAGGGCCCGCCCTCGAGGCGCGCCACCGGGACGCCCGCTCACTCGAGCCGAAGCGTCGAAACCGCGGCGGCGTCCACCGCGGCCCGCCCGAAAGGAAACGGGAAATCGCCGCCTCCCGCCCACGCCTCCGCCTGGTCGTCGTATCGCCGGTCCGGGAACTGCCCCGACTCGCCCAGCGGCAGGACCAGCGTGGAGCGGTCCGGGTCCCCCAGGTCCACGATCAGGCGGGCGGAGACGACGAGCCACGGCTCCGAGTTCCGCGAGGAGAGGGAGAATGCGGAGACGGCGACGGTCTCGGAGTCGCCCCCCATCTCGATCGGCCCGACGTTCAGAAACCGACCGAGGGCGGGAATCGCCTCGGCCAGCGGGTGCACGTAGGTGAGCGCGTGAGTCCGTCCCCACCTCCAAGCGGCGGGCACCGCCCCTTCCCGCGACTCGACGTCCCGCAGGGCGGAAGCGAGCGACGTCGAGATCGCCGCCTCGCGCGTCTCGACCGCGTCCGTTCCCGGGTCGTCCCAGAGGTCGTTCCCGCCGGACCCCTCGATCATCCCGGCCAAGAGGTCCCATCCGGCCGGGAGCCGCCCGCCCAACCGCTTTTCGCGAGGGCCGAACGTCCGCTGCCGAAGATCCTGCATGAACCTGTAGAACAAGAGGGAGGGGCCGCGGCGGAGCGCGCGGCCGTCCCACCCCGCGAGGATCGCGAGCGCCCGCCGGGCCTCGGGATCCCGCGCGCCGATACCGAGCAACGAGTCGCGGACCCTGATCGCGTAGAGCGACAACAGGTCGTTCTGCAGGGTCCGCACGTCGGAGGGGACGGCATGGTGGAAAGACGAGAGCACGTCGCGGATCCTGTCCAGCCGCTCGCGGTGAGCGAATTCCCCGGGGTACGGGAGCCGGTAGCCGCTCGAGGTCCAGTCGTCGTTCGCGGAAGCGACGAACCCCTCGGGCGGGTCCTCGATCCGGGGCAGTTCCGCCGGCGGCACCAGGCCGTTCCAGTCGTAGGACCCGGTCCAACCCGGAACGGGCAGCCGGCCGTCCCCCGTCCTCCGGCGCGGGATCGCTCCCGCCACCAAGAGGCCGATGTGCCCTTCCGCCGCGGCCCAGCACACGTTGACGGACGGGCCCCGGTAGAGCGACCACGCTCGCGAGATCTCCTCCGAGGTCCGCGCGTGCGACGCCGCGAGGAACGCCTTGAGGCTGCCCGCGTCGAGGTCGGGGGACCACGCGAGCGCGACGGCGAGCGGCCCGCTCCCTTCGGGATGGAGCTTCTCAACGATCGGGCCGTGGCGCGTCCGCTCGACCCGCAGCTCGACGGCCCTTCCGCCCCTGACGCGGATCGTCTCGAGGTGCCCCGCGAGGGGGACGAAGCTCCCCTCGACCTCGTAGCGCTCGCCGGACTCGTCGACTCGCTCCAGGAAGAGGTCCGCGTCGTCCGCCTGGTGCATCGTGATGCCCCATGCCACCCACCCGTTGTGGCCGATCGCGACGCCGGGGAGCCCCGCCAGGGTGAGTCCCGCGACGTCGAGTCCGTCCGCGGTGGTCAGGTGCGCCGCGTACCAGACGCCGGGAATCTGCGCCTCGAGATGCGGGTCGTTGGCCAGGATCGGGCGGCCCGACGCCGTTCGCGAGCCGGCGATCGCCCACGCGTTGCTTCCTCGCGGCACCGCCGGATGCGCCAGCGAGGGGCCGAGCCGCGAAACCGGGTACCGGGCTTCTGGAGGAACGAACGTCGGCGCCGTGCTCTGGGCGTCGAGGAAGGGGAGCAGGGGACCGAGTCCGTACCGCGTGACACGAGCGAGGTTCGCGCGCTCTCCCTCCTCGGACCCGGAGAGCGTCGTGAACATCAGACCGAGGAACCGCAGGCTGTCGAGCGCGGTCCAGGGCTCGGGATGCACCCCGAGCGCCACGAGCTCCCACGGCCGCGGGTGCGACGAGACGTACGCGTTCACCCCCGCGGAGTACGCCTCGAGCAGGCGTCGCTCTCCCAGGGTGAGGGCGCGGAAGTCCCGCTCCGCTTGCGCCGAGAAGCCGAGGGTTCTCGCGCGGGAGTCCATCGCCAGAGTCGCGGGACCCATCACCTCGGACAGGCGCCCGGCGGCGGCCCTGCGGCGGACCTCCATCTGGAACAGGCGATCTCCCGCGTGCAGCCAGCCGAGGACCCTGTAGGCGTCCTCCTCGGTCGCCGCGCGCACGTGCGGCGTGCCGCGGCGGTCGAACTTCACATCGGCGGGCGAGGAGAGCCCGGGCAGGTGGGCGCGCCCCTCGCGGGGCGGGATCGGGGCGCGCAAGACGGCCACGCACGCGAGCCCGACCACGAGGGCGGCCATGCCCCCGAAGGCGATGGCGGACCCGTGACGCGAGACCCTGCGGGAGCCGTTCGGCACGAGGCGCCAGTCGCTCAGCGACCCGTCGCTGCGGTGCCCGCGGCCCCTTCGACGCGACGATACCAGGCGGAGACCCGCGACCGGCCGGCGGGACTCGGCGCACCTCCCACGCCCGCGAGTCGGCTCAGGAACGCATG
>JAIQFR010000066.1 GCA_020073205.1 Terriglobia bacterium | reverse complement strand
CGGGCGCGAGGGGCGCGGATCCGGGTGGTCTACTCGCCTCGCGACGCCCTGGATGCGGCGCGCGCCGATCCTTCGACCCGCGTGGTCTTCCTGGCGGTGGGATTCGAGACCACCGCGCCCACCATCGTCGCGGCGGTGGAGGAGGCCGAGCGGGAAGGCGTCCGCAACTTCACGATCCTGCCGGGGAACAAGACCGTTCCGCCGCCGCTCCGGGCGCTCGCGCGGGATCCTGGGGTCAGGGTGAGCGGCGTTCTCCTTCCCGGGCACGTCGCGGTGGTGACCGGATCCAGGGAGTTCGAGTTCCTGCCGGCGGAGTTCGGGGTGCCCGCCGCGGTCGTCGGGTTCACGCCGGCGGACGTCCTTCGCGGGGTCCTCGATCTCGTGGAGCAGCTCAGGGACGGCAGGGCGGAGGTCGCCAACCTGTACGGCCGCGTCGTGGCGCCCGAGGGCAACCCCCACGCCAGGGAACTCCTCGACAAGTTCTTCGAGCCGGTCGCCGCGTCGTGGCGGGGCCTCGGGACGATCCCCGCGTCGGGCCTCGCGCTGCGTCCGGCCTGGGCGCATCGGGACGCATCGCGGATCGAGGTCGAGCTGCCGGATCCGGTGGAGCCCGAGGGGTGTCGCTGCGGTGAGGTCCTGAAGGGAGCCATCGACCCGCCGGAGTGCCCGCTGTTCGCCCGGGAGTGCACCCCGGACACCCCGGTCGGAGCTTGCATGGTGTCCAGCGAGGGAACGTGCGCGGCGTGGCACCGGCACGATCGATTCGCGGCGGGGGCGGCGTCGTGAGCGGGTCCGACAGGATCCTCCTCGCCCACGGCTCGGGTGGGAGGCTGACCCAGGCGCTGGTGCGGGAGACGTTCCTGCCGGCGCTGGACAATCCGTTCCTGGCGACCCTGTCGGACAGCGCGGTCCTGCCGAAGCTGCCGCCGGGCCGCCCGGCGCTCACGACCGACGCGTTCGTCGTGGACCCTCCGGTCTTCCCCGGCGGCGACCTCGGATACCTCTCGGTGTGCGGCACCGTGAACGACCTCGCAGTCGCGGGAGCCCGCCCGCTCTGGCTGACGTTCGCGGTGATCCTCGAGGAAGGGCTCTCCGCCGACCTGCTCCTGACCTTCGTCCGCGGAGCGGCGCGCGCCGCAGCGGAAGCCGGCGTCCAGATCGTGGCGGGCGACACGAAGGTGGTCCCCGAGGGAAAGGGCGACCGGATGTACGCGGTGACGGCCGGACTGGGGGTCGTACCGGAGGGCCGCGACCTCGGCGACCGTCGGATCCGGCCGGGCGACGCGGTGCTGATCTCGGGGAGCCTCGGCGACCACGGAGCGACGATCATGGCGTCGCGCCACGCGATGGGCGGTCCCGGGCTCCGCTCCGATTGCGCGCCCCTGGCGTCGCTGGCCGAGGGGCTGCTCTCGTCCGGCGCCGACGTGCGGTCCATGCACGACCCGACGCGCGGCGGGGTCGCCGTGACCTTGAACGAGGTGGCGGGGAGGGCGGGGGTAAGCATCGTGCTCGACGAGTCGTGCCTCCCGATCCGCCCGGAGGTGGCCGCGATCGCCGAGATCCTCGGACTCGACCCCCTTTACCTCGCGTCCGAGGGGCGCCTCCTGGCGTGGGTTCCGGCGGGGGACAGGGAGCGCGCGCTCGAGGCGCTCCGCTCCCATCCGCTCGGGCGCGGCGCGGCGCGGATCGGCGTCGTGAAAGAGGCCCGGGAGGGCGCCGTCCCCGTGCTGCTGCGTACGAGGGTGGGCGGCGAGCGCCCCGTGGATCTCCTCTCGGGGGCGGACTTGCCCCGGATCTGCTGAGAGAGCGGAGGAGGAGGGACGTGCCGATCTACGAGTTCTACTGCCGCGATTGCCACACGGTGTTCAGCTTCCTCGCACGGAGCCCGGCCGCCACGAAGCGGCCGGCCTGCCCCCGCTGCAAGCGGCCCGATCTCCCGCGAAAGCCGTCCGCCTTCGCGATCTCCTCCGGGCGCAAGGACAGCGAGGGGGACGCCGGCGATGGGCTGCCCGACTTCGACGAGTCGAAGCTCGAGCGGGCCATGGCGTCCATGGCGGGCGAGATGGAGAGCCTGGATGAAAGCGACCCGCGGCAGGCGGCCCGCATCGCCCGGCGGCTCTACGAAGCAGCGGGGATCCCGGTGACGGGCGGCATGGAGGAGGCGATCCGGCGCATGGAGGCAGGCGAGGCCCCGGAATCGATCGAGGCGGAGATGGGAGACGTCCTGGAGGAGGACCCCTTCTCGAACGCTCCGGGCAAGCGCCTCGCCGGACTACGCCGCAAGACGCTCCCTCCCACCGTGGATACGACGCTCTACGAGCTGTGATCCGCGCTCGCGGGCTTCGCGCCGACGAGCGCCGCCCGTCCCGCCTCGAAGGCGCAGAGGTTGAGCTCCCGGAGCTTCGCCGGGACCAGAGCGCCGATCGCCTCCTGAAAGACCTCTTCAGGAACGTCGAGGTGGCGCGAGAGCGCTCCGATCAGCACCAGGTTCACCACCCGGACGTTGCCGAGGCCCGAGGCGATCTCGAGGGCGGGGACCAGGTCGAGCCGGGGGAACGCGGACCGCAAATCTCCATCGAGGTCCGCCGGCCACTCGGACTGCCCGGTGGTGACCGTGATCGGGCGGATCTCCTGGTCGTTCACCACCGCGACGCCCCCCGGCCTGAGCTCATGAGCGAACCTGAGCGCCTCGACCTTCTCGAACGCGACGAGAACGTCCGACGCACCGGTCGCGATCAGCGGCGAGTGGACGCGGTCGCCGATCCGGACCTGGCCGACGACGCTGCCGCCGCGCTGGGCCATTCCGTGGACCTCGCTCTTCTTCACGTCCTTTCCCGAGAGGAGGGCCATCCGGCACAGGATCTCGCCGGCCAGCAGGATGCCTTGCCCGCCGACGCCCACGAGGAAGACGTTCAGGATCTCGCTCATGACCGCACCCTCGGGTGAATGGCGTCGAGGCGGCAGACCTGCACGCAGAGGCCGCAGCCCACGCAAAGGACGTCGTTGATCCGGACCTTGTCCTTGCCCGTCGCCGCAGCCACCTCCTCGGTCATCTCCATCGCCGGGCAGCCGAGGCGGAGGCAGACGCCGCACCCCGTGCACTTGTCCACCTCGATCTCGTAGCGCTCCTCGAACTTCACCTTCGCCCCGAGGATGCACGGCCTGCGGCAGACGACCACGGAGGGCTCGGGGGCGTCCAGCTCCTCCTTGAGGGCCTGGTAGGTCGCTTCGAGGTCGTACGGGTCCACGACGCGAACCCTCCGCACGCCGAGCCCTCGCGCCACCTCCTCGATCCTCGCCTCGGCGGTCTCCTCGCCCATCAGCGTCCTGCCCGTGCCCGGGTGCTGCTGGTGACCCGTCATCGCGGTGGTGCGGTTGTCCAGGACCACCACGGTGCCGCGGCTCCGGTTGTAGACCATGTTGAGCAGACCCGTGATCCCCGAATGGAAGAACGTGCTGTCGCCGATCACCGCGGCGATCCGCCCCCTCTGTCCGGCCTTTTCGAGACCGTGCGCGTTGGTGACGCTGGCGCCCATGCACACGATGGTGTCCATCGCGTCGAGGGGCGCGAACGCGCCCAGCGAGTAGCAGCCGATGTCGCCCGTCACCAGCGCCCGAAGCCGGTGGAGCGCGTGGAACACCCCCCGGTGCGAGCAGCCGGGACAGAGGACCGGCGGTCTCGCGGGGAGTCCCGACGCGGGAACGGGCCGGCGCCGCGGCTCTCTTCCCTCGACCTCGGCCGCGAGGTCGGCGAGCCGGTCCGGGCCGAGCTCTCCGATCCGGAGCGATTCGCGCGGCTTCTCCACGCGGATCCCCATCGCGAGGAGCTGCTCCTCGAGGAACGGATCGCCCTCCTCCACCACGTAGAGCCGGTCGACGGTCGAGGCGAACTCCCGCACCTTGCGCTCGGGAAGGGGATGCGTCATCCCGAGCTTCAGGAAGGACGCGTCGGGGAAGGCCTCCCTCGCGTACGCGTAGCCGATCCCCGAGGTCACGATCCCGACCCGGCTCCCGCGCTCGACCCTCTCAAGCGGGCTCGTCTCCGCGTACTCGGCCAGGCGGCGGAGCTTGTCCTCGAGGCGGGTCCTCATCACTCGCGCGAACATCGGGACGGGGATGTTCCTCGTGATGTCCTTCTTGTACCGACGCTCGCCGCGGGGCCTGCGGTCGAGCCGGCCGAGCTCCACGACCCCGGAGGAGTGGGAGACTCGGGTCGTGGTCCTGACCAGGACCGGGACCTCGAACTCCTCCGAGAGGTCGAGCGCGACCCGGACCATGTCGTAGCAGTCCTGGCTGTCGGACGGCTCGAGCAGCGGCATCTTGCCGAAACGGGCGATGTTGCGGTTGTCCTGCTCGTTCTGCGAGCTGTGCATGCCGGGATCGTCCGCGGTGACCACCACCATCCCCCCGTTGGCGCCGATGTACGCGAAGGTCATCAGCGGGTCGAGGGCGACGTTGAGCCCGACGTGCTTCATGGCGGTGAGGCAGCGGGCGCCGGCGAAGGAGGCCCCGATGACGACCTCCATCCCGACCTTCTCGTTGACCGCCCACTCGCAGTAGATCTCCTTGAACTTCGCGACGTTCTCGAGGATCTCGGTGCTCGGGGTGCCGGGGTAGGCGGAGGCCAGCTCGACGCCGCCCGCCCACGCCGCGTGGGCGATCGCCTCGTTGCCGGACAGGATCTTCCTGCTTTCGCTGAGGTTCGTCATGAGGGTCCCTTCATCGGTGGGCCCACTCGGCTCCGGATGGGGGGTGGAGCGCATCGTAGCACCGGCGCGGGTCAGCCGAACAGGGGCGGGGATTCGGGCGAGGCCCGGGAACTCCGATCGTCATTCCGCCCGCAGCGCGTCGCATGGTTCGAGGGCCGCGGCGCGGCGGGCGGGGAGGACGCCGCTCAGGAGCCCCACCGCGATGCTGGCCGCGAGCGCGGCCGCGACGAACCGGAGCGGGGTCACGACCGGCAGACCGGGCACCGCCCACCTCAGCAGGCGCGCGATGCCCAGCCCGGCGGCGACGCCGAGGAGACCGCCCGAGAGAGACAGGGCCGAGGCCTCCAGGAGGAACAGTGTCAGGATCTGACCCGGCTCGGCGCCGAGAGCCTTGACGAGACCGATCTCGAGCGTTCGCTCGTTCACGGTGATCCACATCATGGTCAGGATCCCGATCGAGCCGACGAGGAGGGAGATCGCCCCGATCCCCGCGACGGCGAAGCCGACGATCCCGATCACCCGGCCGAGGACGTCGAGCATCTCGGTCTGCGTGACGATGGTGAAGTCCTCCTCCCCGCCGTGGCGCCCCATCAGGGCCCTTCGGATCCCGGCGACCACGGGCGTCGCGTCCATGCGGCTCGAGAACAGGACGTCGATCTCGACGAGGTCGTCCCGGTTGAAGAGGCGCTGGGCCGAGGCCACCGGGACGTACGCGGTGTCGTCCAAGTCGAAGTTGAGGAAGCGCCCCTTCGGCTCCATCACGCCGATGACTACGAAGCGCCGGCCGCCGATCCTCACGTGCTCGCCCAGAGCGTTGGTCTCGCCGAAGATCTCCCGCTTCAACGTCGGCCCGAGGACCGCCACCGAAGCCGCCCGGGACGGATCTCCGGCCGGGAGGAATCGTCCCTGCCGTATCCGGAACTTCCACACGTCCGGGACGTCCGGAGTCACCCCGTACACGAACACGCTCCGCCCTCTCTCCCTCGCCTCGACCCGCGCCATACCCATGGAGAGCGCCACGTACTTCTCGACGCCGCGAACGCGGAGGAGCGCTTGGGCGTCGTCCAGGGTCAGCTTGCGGACGGTGCCCACCACCGAGCCGGGGATTCCCGTAGTCTTGATCTTACCCGGCTGGATCGCGAGCGTGTTCGCCCCGAACTGGGTGAACTCGGAGACGATGTACGACCGCGCGCCCTCCCCGATCGACGTGAGGAGGATGACCGAGGCGATGCCGATCAGGATCCCGAGCATGGTGAGCCCCGACCGGAGCCGGTGAGCGGCGATCGAGCCCCACGCGAGGCGCAGGACGTCCCCGGGCGCCACCGTCACCTCCCGGCCAGCGCGGCCACCGGATCGAGCCGCGACGCCCGCCGCGCGGGGAGCGCTCCGAACACGGTCCCGACCAGGAGCGAGACCGCGACGGCCCCCGCGACCGCCCACTCGGGAGGCGTCAGGAGAAAGGCGGGGTAGAGCGCCATGAGGAGGCGATTGCCGGCAAATCCCGCGGCGAGGCCGACCGCTCCGCCCGAGCCCGAGATCAGCGCGGCCTCCGCGAGGAAGGCGCGCAAGATCTGTCCCTCCGTCGCTCCCAGGGCCTTCAGGAGCCCCACCTCTCGGGTCCGCTCGCTGACCGACACGAGCATCACGTTCATGATCCCGATGCCGGCGACCGAGAGGGAGATCGCCGCGATCCCCGCGAGCGCCGCCGTCAAGACCCACAGGATTCGCCCGAACGTGGCGAGAACGGCGTCCTGGGTGAACACGGTCACGTCCTCGATCCCGTCGTGGCGCTCTTTGAGGACGCGGAGGACCTCCCCCTTGGCCTCCTCGATCCGGTCATGGGACGAGATCTCGAGCAGCGCCCGGAAGAGCCCCCGCCGGTTGAACAACTTCATCACGGGCACCACGGGGACGTGGACGGCCTCGTCGAGGTCGATGCCGAGCGAGGTCCCGCGCGGCACCATGACCCCGATCACCCGGTAGCGCTCGTCGCCGATCCGGAGCAGCTCCCCCAGCGGATTTCGCTCGGGGTAGAGCTCCCGCTGGACCTTGGCTCCGAGGACGCACACCCGGGGCGCGCGGGACGCCTCGACGTCCGGTAGGTAGCGGCCCACCCCGATCCTCAGGTGGCGGACTCCGAGCATCTCCCGGGTGGTGCCGACCACCGTGATCTCGCGGCTCCGCTCCCCCGCGCGCGCGGTGGCCGTTCCCACCGAGAGCGGCGCGACCCGTCGCACCAGCGGGATCCGGCGGGGGAGCGCCTCCACGTCCTCGAGCGTCAGCTCGTGGACCGTTCCGCCGAGGATCGGCGCGACCCCGGTGGTCTCGGTCTTCCCCGGAACGAGGATCAGGAGATTGCTCCCGAGCGAGGCGAACTCGCCGGTCACGTAGAGCCTCGCCCCCTCGCCGAGGCTGGTGAGGACCGTGACGGCCGCGACGCCGATCGCGACGCCCAGCAGCGAGAGGCCGGTCCTCAATCGGTGGCCCAGGAGGGCGCCGCCCGCGAACCGGAGGAGGTCGCCGAGGCCCAAGCTCGACTCCTATCGCGGGGCCTTGGCCCTGGCCTCGATCTCGGCCAGGAGCGCAGGCGACACCTCGTAACCCAGGCGCCGGGCCTCTCGGGCGTCGCCCAGCGCCCCGGCGAAGTCCCCCACGAGCGCCTTCGCGCGCGCGAGCTCGAAGCGGTACCTCCCGTCGGCCGGCTTCAACCGAACGGCTTCGGAAAGGTGCGCCAGTCCCTCCGCGGGCCGGCCGGCCCCGACGAGGGCGCTGCCGAGGCCGAGGCTCGCCTCCGCGAATTCGGGCTTCGAGCGAAGGGCGGCGGAGAACTCGCCGATCGCGGCGTCCCACTTCCCCTGGCGGAGCCGGATCACCGCGAGGCTGTAGTGCGCCTCCGGAAACTCCGGAAGGAGCCTCAGCGCCTCGCCGTATCGGGCGACCGCTTCGTCCGTCCTCCCGAGGTCGGCCAGCGCCAACCCGAAGTTGTACTGCGCCTTCGCGGCCCGGGGGTTCAGGCGGAGCGACTCCTCGATCGGAGCGATCGCCTCCCGGGCCTTGCCCTGCTCGAGGAGCGCGCCGCCCAGGCTGCTCCAGGACGCGGCGAGGCCCGGATCGATGCGCACTGCTTCGCGATAGTGGGCGATGGCCTGGTCGACGTCGCCCCGCCGCGCCAGGGCGGCTCCCAGGTTGTATTGGGCGTGGGCGTTGTTCGAGGTGATCGCAAGCGTCCTCTCGAAGAGGACGATGCTGTCCCTGAAGTACCGGGTCTCGACTCGCGCCGCTCCGCCGAGCGCGAGCATCGCGGCGACAGCGGAGACGGCCAGCGCGGGCGTCCGCGCTCGACTCGGGATGCGCTCGGCGAGGTCCGCCGCTCCCCACACCACGATCAGGAACAGGCCGACCAGCGGGAGGTAGGTGTACCGGTTCGCGATGGACTGGAGCCCGACCTGGACGAGGCCGATCACGGGCACGAGGGTACCGAGGTACCAGAACCAGCCGACCGGCAGGTACGGGAGCCGGCGACCGAACCGGATCGCGAGGGCCGTCGCGGCCAAGATCGCCGCCGCCGAGCCGAGCACCTCAGAGGGCGGGATGCCCGCGTCCGGGTAGGGGTAGAGCACCGCGAGGTCGGTCGGCACCACCATCAGGCCGGCGTACCGGACGTACGCAAGGAGGGCGTTGGCGAGTCGGGCCGGGAACGGCAGGCTCTCGAGGAAGGTCACGGCACCCGCCGCCAGCTGGACCTGGTAGGTGATGACGCAAGACAGCGCCGCCAGCGCGAGGAGCGGCGCCTTCTCCCGGAGGCGGGGAACGAGCGCTCGCGCGAGCGTGGTTCCCTTCCCGGTCGGCCCCATCCTCCCGAGGGGCCAGTCGTCGAGGAGGACGAGGACGAACGGGAGCGTGACCACCATCGGCTTCGACATCAGCGCCAGGGCGTAGAGCCCGACGACCAGCGCGTAGCGACCGCGCCCGCGCTCACGGGTCCAACCGACGTACGCCAGCGCAGCGAGGAGCGCGAAGAACGCGCTCAGGACGTCCTTGCGCTCGGCCACCCAGGCCACCGACTCGACGTGGAGGGGGTGGACCGCGAACAGGCCCGCGACGGCCGCGCTCCGCCACGTGCGCCCGGTGGCGCGGTCGAGGAGGAGCAGCAAGAGGACCGCGTTGGCGGCGTGGAGGAGGAGGCTCGTGAGATGGTGGCCCCACGGGTCGAGGCCGTACATCGCGCAATCGACCATGTGGGAGATCCAGGTGAGGGGATGCCAGTTGGCCGAGTGCCAGCGCGTGAACGCCCAGACGAGGCCTTCCGCGGTCAGCCCCCTCTCTACCACCGGGTTGTTCGTGACGTAGTCGGCGTCGTCGTACGAGTCGATGAACCCGTTGCCGAGAGAGGGGAGGTAGACCGCGAACGTCGCCGCCGCAAGGAGCACCGCGGCCAGGAGCGTCGCGCGCCACCCGCGGATCTCGAGGCTCACGGCGCCGATCCCGGGGCCGTCCCGTCCCCCGCTTCGACCGCGCCGTCGGCGAGACGGACCTGGCGGCTCGCCCGGCGGCCGATGGAAGGATCGTGGGACACGACGATGAGGGTGAGCCCCCCCGCGTTCATGCGCTCGAGGAGACCGACCACCTCGGCCCCCGAGACGGTGTCGAGGTTTCCCGTGGGCTCGTCGGCGAGGAGGATCGAAGGGCCCATCACCACGGCCCGCGCGATCGCGACCCGCTGCCGCTCCCCTCCGGAGAGCTGGTCGGGGCGGTGATGGGCGCGCCCGGAAAGCCCCACCGATCGGAGCGCTTCATCGACGCGCCGCGCGCGCAGGGAGCGGTCGACCCCCGCGAACATCATGGGAAGCTCGACGTTCGAGGCGGCGGTCATCCGCGGCACGAGGTGGAACGCCTGGAACACGAAGCCGATCTTGTGCCGGCGGACCCTCGACAGCGCCCGCTCGTCGAGCTTCGCGACTTCCTGCCCGTCTAGGACGTACGAGCCGGCGGTCGGCCGGTCGAGGCAGCCGAGGACGTTCAGAAGGGTGGACTTCCCGGAGCCGGAAGGACCCATGACCGAAACGTACGCGCCCGCGGCGATCTCGAGATCCACGTCGCGGAGGGCGTGCACCGGGCGCCCGCCAACGTGGTACACCCGCGATACTCCGCGGAGGCCGATCACTTGAGGGTCTCGCCCGCGATCCTCACCTCTGCTCCCTCCCGGATCTCCGCCCGGTCCAGGGAGACCGCGACCGCCTCGCCCGGGGCGAGCCCCTCGCGGATCTCGACGAACTCCCAGTTCCTGAGGCCCGTCCTAACCTTCAGCGCGACGAGCCGGCCGTCCCGAACCGAGAGCACTCTTCCCCCCTCGATGAGCGCGTAGCTCGGAATGCGGAGCACCGGGTCCCGCGCGTCGAGGACGACCTCCACGTCCGCGGAAGTGCCGGGCAGCAGCGTCCTCGAGAACGCCGCGTCGTCGAACTCCGCCTCGATCTCGAACGTCCGGTTCTGCTCCTGAACGTCGAGCACGTACGGGGCGACCCGCGTCACGCGCCCCGGGAGCGAGCGCCCCGGGAAGGCGTCCATCGTGATGCGCACCGGCCGGCCCGCCCGCACCCGGGCGACGTCCACCTCGTCCATGGGAGCGCTGACGTAGATCGCGTCGGTATCGATGACCTCGAGCACCGGGGGGATCGGGAGGCCCGGTGGGGAGGGGGTGATCCACTCGCCGATTTCCGTCTTGAGGTCCGCCACGACGCCGTCGAACGGGGCCCTCAACACGGTCTTGTCGAGAGCGGCTCGAGCGGCGTCGAGGACCGCCGCGGCTTGCCGGACCCGTGCGGCGGCGGCGTCCCGCGCCGCAGCGGCCACGTCCCGCCCGCTCTCGTACTGGTCGACCACCTCCCGCGAGACCACGAGGTCGCGCGCCAGCCGGTTGTAGCGGTCGAGCTCCCGCTCCGCCTGCTCGGCGCTCCGCGCGGCCTGGCGCTCGTCGGCCCGGGCGGCGTCGAGGGCCCGCCCCTGCTGCGCCACCTGCGCCTCGACGTCCGCGTGGGCCAGCACGACCAGGACCTGCCCGGTCCGGACCCGGTCCCCCTTCTTCACCGGGAGCTTCGCGACGCGTCCTCCCACCTCGGTGCTCAAGGTCGCGCGTCGCCGGGACTGGATCGTTCCGGCCCTGCTGTTCGTGACGGTCTCCTCCACGCGCCCCGGCGCCACGCGGAACACGGTGACCGGGATCGGCGCCGTCCGGAACACCGTGAAGCGGAGCGCCACCGCGGCGCCTAGGAGCAGGGCGAAGACGAGGATCCGTTGCGTCCAGCTGCGTCGCATGCGCGGGATGTTACAGGAGAAACGCTGGCTCCGGTCCGCCTCCGGCTAGCGGCGGCCTCCGCGTGCCGGGGCCTTCGGGGCCTTCTTGGCGTGACAGGCCTTGTAGAGGACCACCTCGCGCCCGCCCTTCCGGTGCTCGGCGTGGTCCATCAGCTCGTGCATGAGGAAGATCCCACGGCCGTGGGGAAGCTCGAGGCGCTCGGCGGAGCGGGGATCGGGGACGGCGGCTGGATCGAAACCCCTCCCCTGGTCGCGAATGGCGAGGAGGATCCCGTCCTCGGGATCGCCGTAGCATCGCAGGAGGACCATCTTGTCGGGCCGGCCCTCGTTGCCGTGGATGATCGCGTTGGCCAGCGCCTCCCGCACGGCGATCTCGACGTCGGCGACGTCCGACGCGATGCACCCCGCCTCCCGCGCCACCTTCATCACCTTCGCGACCGCGAAGTTGATGGAATCGCGGGTGCTCGGCAGCAACGCGCGGAAGCGGAGGACGAGCCTGCGTCGGTCGAGCCTCGGGGGGACCTTCCCCTGCCTCGATCGGGCCAGTGAGCTCGGCGGTTTCGCCAACGATCCTCCCCGGGCCGGGCCGAAGCACAGCCCCGCCGTCCCCGGAACAGGATAACTTCCGATACGGCCGCTGACGAGCCGGGTTTCACCCGGGCGTCAGGCATCCATCGTGAAACGGGTCCCGGCGAGGGCGTAGAGCGGGCGCCAGACGACCCGGTTGACCGTGATGACGATCGCCGCCATGACGACCGTCGAGCCGAGGAGCATCGCGTAGTTCCCGGCGTCGGTGGCCTGGCTGATCGTGGCGCCCAGGCCGGTCGTCGAGAGGATCTTCCCCCTGAAATGGAAGTACTCCGCCACGATGCTCGCGTTCCAGGCGCCGCCCGAGGCCGTCACGAGGCCCGTGATCAGGTGGGGGAAGATCCCCGGCAGCACCAGCAGCCGCCAACGCTGGATCCGGCCGAAGCGGAACGTGAGGGCGGCCTCCTCGAGATCGGTCGGGATAGCGCTGGCCCCGGCGATCACGTTGAACAGGACGTACCACTGGGTTCCGAGGAGCATGAGCAGGATCGACCCGATGCCGAGCCCGCCGCCCGCGCGGACGAGCGCCAGGAGCAGCACCGGGAAGAGCGCGGTGGCCGGCACCGAGGCGGCGATCTGCGCGAGCGGCTGGGCGACGCGCGCGAGCCTCGGGCTCGATCCGACGGCCACCCCGACCGGGACCGTCCAGAGCGCGCCGAGGAGGAGGGCGGCGTTCACCCTCAGGAAGGTCGCCCCGGCGCCCCGGAGGATCGTGAGCGCGTCCGGCCCCTTGAGCGTGAGCAACGTCGCGACCGCCCTCACCGCGGCCCACGCCACGATCGCCAGGAGGACGGCCGCGAGAACGCGGACGGTCCAGATCCGGAGCGGACCCGGCGGCGCAGGGCGCTCCGGCCGGGCCGCGCGGCGAGCGAGTCGAAGCGAGAGGCGGCCCCTGAGGGGCGCGAGGAACGTCCGGGAGAGGAGCGGGACGAGGCGCGAGCGGCGCAAGAGATCCAATACGGCGGAGTGCTTGACCTCGGCCGCCTCCACCTGCTCGAGCTTGAACTTCTCGGCCCAGGCCAGCACCGGGCGCCAGGCGAGCTGGTCGAGGAGCACGATCGCGCCCACCATCGCGGCGAGCCCCCAGAGGATCCCGCGAAGGTCGCCGGCGCCCGCCGCGGTCTCAAGATAGGAGCCGAGCCCGGGGAGGCGGAAGTCCCGATGCCCCAGCACGAACATCTCGCAGGCCATCAGGAAGAACCACCCACCGGCCACCGACATCATCGAGTTCCAGACCAGTCCCCGCGCGGAACAGGGCATCTCGAGCCGGACGAACCGCTGCCAGGCGCCGAACCGGCACGCCGAGGCGACTTCCCGGAGGTCCTCCGGCATGCCCTTGATCGATGCGTAGAAGCTGAACGCCATGTTCCACACCTGTCCGGTGAAGATCAGCAGGATCGCGCCCAGCTCCACGCCGAGCTGGCGGTGCGGCGAGAGCGCCACCATCGCCAGCATGACGCCGGGGAGGAAGCTCAGGACCGGGATCGACTGCAGCACGTCGAGCAGCGGGATGAGGATCCTCTCCGCACCGCGATGGTACGCGGCCACGTACCCGTAGCCGACGGCGAAGACGAGGCTCAGGGCGTACGCCGCGCCGATCCTCAGGAGGGAGTACGCGGTGTAGAGCGGTAGCGCCCTGGGGCTCGTGGAGAGCGGGGGAGCCGGGGTGAACGGGCCGAGCCAGGCGCGCCCCGCCGAGAGGATGCCCCAGAACACGGCGAGTCCGAGACCCAGGATCAGCACGTCGGTCGCGATCGAGCCGGCTCGATGCGGGACGAGGGGGCGCGAGAGCGGCCGCGTGCTCACGGCTCCGTCAGGATGAGGCGGCCGGAGCCCGCGTCGTAGTCGAAGATCTCGGCGTAGCGCCCCCACAGGATCGCGGTGTCGAGCTGCCTTCGGGCGTCGTCCGCGCCGAGGTGCTCGTCGAGGAGGTCGTGGAAGAAGTCGCCGGGCAGCGCGCGATCCGTCTTCGCGCGCAGCGCGTGCTCCATCTGCCGGAGGATCGGGACGCGTAGGAGCGCGGACTCCCGGAACAGCCGCTTCCGGCCGAGGATCTCCGCCTCGGCGAACGCCCGGCCGTCGGGGGTGACCTCCACGTCTCCCTCGTGCACGGTGAGGAACCCGAGCAGCGCCGCCGCGTCCACGATCGGGAGGAGGTCGTCGACCTCGAGGATCAGTTCGTCCGCCAGGTGGTAGAGGTCGTCGCGCCCGTCGCGGTCGGCCAGGATCTCGAGGAGCCCGGCGATCCCCCCGGGGCGGGCGTGGGGTATCGGGAGATAGCGGGCGGGAGCGGGCGCGACGCCGGAAGGGAGAGGCGCCGCCGCGGCGGCCTCTTCCTTGGGCCGAGTGAGGACCTTGTACACGTGGTCGATCAGCTCGAGGAACCTCGGCGATTGGCGGTCCCGCGGGTGGGGGAGGGCCACCTCGAAGTCGGAGCGGATCCGCGCGGGCTTCCCGCCGAGGATCACGATCCGGTCGGCCAGGAACACCGCCTCCTCGATGTTGTGGGTCACCATCAGGATCGCCCGGGTCGGGATCCGCTTGCTCGTCCACAGCTCGAGCAGCTCCCCCCGCAGGTTCCCGGCGGTGAGCACGTCGAGCGCCGAGAACGGCTCGTCCATGAACAGCACTTCCGGCTCCACGACCAGCGCGCGCGCGAACCCGACCCGCTGCCGCATCCCGCCCGACAGCTCCTTCGGATACGCGGTCTCGAACCCGTCGAGCCCGACCACGTCGAGGATCCGGATCGCCCGCTTGCGGCGCTCGACGGGGGCGATCCCCCGCGCCTCGAGCGGTGCCTCGACGTTCGCGAGGACCGTGAGCCACGGGAACAGCGCGAAGCTCTGGAACACGATGGAGACGTTCGGCCGCTCGCCGCTCATCGGCCGGCCGTGCCAAAGCACGGCGCCCGCCGAGGGCGTCGAGAGCCCAGAGAGCATCCTCAGGAGCGTGGACTTGCCGCACCCTGAGGCGCCCAGGAGCGCGACGATGCCTCCCGCCCGGATCTCGAGATCGGTGGGGGCGACGACCGTGAACTTCCGGCCCCCGGGCTGGACGTAGGACTTCTCGACACCCCGCGCTTCGACGATCGGCTCGGCCGGCGGCAACGCCCCGCGCCCCCCTCGCCTAGGACTTCCGCAGGAGGCCGTCCACCTTGGCGGCGCAGATGAAGTCGTTCAGGGAGAGCCCGCCGATGGCGTGAGTGCTGTAGCGCACGCGGCAGAGGTTGTACCCCACCTCGAGGTCCGGGTGATGGTCTTCCCCGTGGGAGACCCACGCGATGGCGTTCACGAACGCCATGGTCTCGTAGTAGTTCCGGAAGTTGAACAGCTTCACGATCTCCTTGCCGGACGGCTCGATGGACCAGTGGTCGAGGTCCACGAGCAGCGCGCGGGCGGTGTCGAGGCCGAGCGGCTCGACCCCTCCCTCGCAGGGCTTGCAGTGCTTGGTCTGAAGGTCGCTCATGGCTCACCTCTCCCGGGGCGATCTCCCGGGTTCGACCGTCGATTATCCCCGGATCGGCCCGCCGGCGCGAGCCGGCCGTCGACGTAGAATGTGCGCCGGAGTCCGGCGACACGTCGTCGGCTCCACCGAGGCATCCATGGCGCGAGCCGCCGAGGGCCTGACCCTCGCGATCCTCCTCGGGGCCGCGAGCGCGCTCCCGTCCCGCGCGGCGGTGGAGAGGACCGCCGGCGTCCTAGCCTCCGTCGAGACCGCGAGCTTCGACTGGGCCATCGCGGGGAACGGCGTGAACGTCCTCTCGGAGCTCACCTGGAGCAACCTCAGGATCCTGGCGATCGGTGCCCGGGGCGAATTCGTGTTAAGGCGGCATCTCGTGCTGATGGCCGATCTCACGGTCGGTCGGATCGAGAGCGGCGACAACCGAGACTCCGACTACGCCGGGAGCGATCGCACCCTCCTGTACTCGCGATCGAACAACGACGGAGGCGGCGACGGCCTCTTCGAGGGGGAGTTCGACGCGGGCTACCGCCTGGATCTCCGCCAGCGAGCCTTCGGTCGTTCGATCAGCGTCATCCCCTTCTTCGGGTACGCCTACCGGAGGACGAAGTTCCGAATGACCGACGGCAACCAGACCGTGTCGAGACCCGATCTCGTGTCGCCACCCGACGCGCCGCCGCCCGTCGGACCTTTCCCCGGCCTCGACAGCACCTATGACGCGCGCTGGCAGGGTCCCGCGATCGGCGTCGAGGCGCGCTGGGCCGTGGGGGAGCGGCACGATCTCTCCTTGAGGCTCGTCTACCGACTGGAAGCCTATCGCGCCACGGCGAACTGGAATCTGAGGGACGACTTCGCCCACCCCACGAGCTTCCATCAGGAAACCACCGGTGGCGGACTCACCGTCACCGGCCGGTTCGGCGTCATGAACCGTCCGAGGACCAAGATCTCGGTGGCGCTCGAGTACGTGGACTGGACCGGGAGCGGAGGGACCGATACGACCTATCTCGCCACCGGAGAGATCGAGGTCGGCCCCCTCAACTCCGTCAATTGGAGCGCGCTCACGTTCTCGGTCGGGGCGGAATTCGGCTTCTGAGCGCCGGGAGGTGGGCGGCGCCGGAACGCCGCGAGGAGATAGAACCGGTCCGGGTACGCGTGGTGGAAGACGCGCTCGGCGCCGAGGCTCCGGGCCAGATCGACCGTCCACGGATCCCCGGTCCCCGGCGCCTCGCGCGGCCGCACGTACTCCCGACGGAACTCCTGCGACGCGAGGATCGCGTCCTCCTCGGGCGACCACGGCACGAGGTGGAGGTTCTCCGGCGGCCGGCGGGGATCTCCCTCCGCGGCGAACACGATGACGATGATCTCGGGACGCCGGTCGAGGACGTACGCGGGGTCGTAACGCTTTTCGAGGAACGTCCCCGGGCTCTTCGCGATGTGCCGGTCCGTCAGGCCGGTGATGTCCAGGATTCGCAGGTCGTCGCACAGATAGCCCACGATACCGATGTCCATGAGCGCCACCGTGTCGCCCGGCTTCGCCGCGCCACCGTGGAGCCAGCGAGCCAGCGCGACGTGGCCTTCGTCGTAGCCGCGCGCGCGCACCGTGACGATCCGGTCGAACGCCGCGCGTGCGCCGGACTCCGTCCACGCAGCGACCGGGAGCAGGGCGAGCAGCAGGGTGGGTGCGAGCCAGGTCGGCCTCCCGATCCAGCGCGCCGCGAGCCCGGTCCACGACATCGCGACCACGGCGGCCAGGAGTGGAAGGACCGGCGCGACGAGCCGCCAGCCGAGCATCCAGTCCGGTCCGGTCACGAGGGGGAGGAGGGCGCCGGCCACCGCCGTGCAGGCCACGGGGAGCACCGCCCGGCGGCGCAACCCGCCGAGCCAGAAGCCCGCCGCGGCAGCCGCGATCCCAAGGAAGCCGAGGAACGGGGACAGCGCTCCCTGTCGAACGTACTCCCACGAGGTCACGGAGCCGACCCCGCCTGCCTTGGCGTAGTAGGTGTTCGGGAGCCACTCCCCATCGTAGGCGAGCCATCGAAACGCGAGCTGTCCGGCCGCGGCGAGGGCGACCAGGAGGACGTCCGCGATCAGCGGCCCGAGGCGTCTCGCGACCTCCCGCGGGGCGCCGAGGCCGTCCCGCGCCGCGCCGCGCCACGCCGAAGCACCCTGCGCGGCCGCGTAGACCGCGAACAGCGCCGCCCCTTCCGGCCGGGTCAGCGCGGCCGCCGCGAACGCCACGCCGGCTCCGCGCCAGCGCCCGTCGCTCGCCGACAGCGTTCCGAGAAGGACGCCGAGAGTCAGGAGCGACGAGTAGAACGCGGTCTCGAGGCCGCTCACGCTGTTGAGGGCGAAGGACGGCGCCACCGCCAGGAGTCCCGCCGCCAGCGGGCCGGCCACGAAGATGCTCCTCGGCCCCCGCTCCGCATCGGGGGAGAGACGCCGGCAGAGCAGGTAGGAAAACACGAGGCACGCGCCACCGCACAGGAGGCCCAGCCCCTTCGCGAACGGCGCCACGGCCGAGACACCGCCCAGCGCGTAAACCGGCGCCATCACGAGCATCCAGAGGAGGTTCGAGTACCCCTCCACGTGCTCGCCGGGGTTGAAGTACGGTCCCCGTCCGGTCGCGAGGAACCGGCTGTACCGGAACGTGATGTACGCGTCGTCGTTGGCGTACGGTAGGAAGTGCACCGCGTGCGCGACGAACAGCGCGACGCCCGCGACGAGCAGGATCAGGGGAAGGCGCGACCCCTTCATGGCACCGGGCGCCCGACGTAGCCCAGCGAGCGCAGTCGCTCGAGCGCCTCGCGGTCCCCCTCGCCCTCGCCGAACGGCCGATCCCGGTAGGGGTGCATCGCGTCGAGGAGCCCGAGGAGGCGGCTCGCGTCGCTCCGGGCATCGGGAAGGAGGTTCCGGAGCTCCCCGGGGTCGTCCGAGAGCCGGAAGAGCTCGCTCCGCTCCCGGAAGCTCCGGCGGTCGATCAGCTTGAGGACGCCGTCGGTGACGCAGTAGAGCCGGCCGTCGAGCGGCCTCGCCCTCAGCACGTCCGCGTTGAGGTCGAACTCGTTCAGCTGCTCCGCGTAAGCGATTCGCGGCTCGTCCGGCTCCCCGCGGATCAACCGGCGGAGGCTCCGCGCGCTCGACCGGCCGGGCCGGTCGATGCCGAGCCCTTCGAGCACCGTCGGAAAGATGTCGATGGTGCGGACGACCGCGGCGACCGTCTTCCCCCGGGGCTCTCCGGGGAGCCGCACGACCAGGGGAACGTGGATCTGCTCCTGGTAGAGCAGCTGGTGGCCCGGCCAGCCGTGATCCCCGAGCCCCTCGCCGTGGTCGGCGACCACCACGATCATCGTGTCCTCGTAGCGGCCGGCTGTCTTCAGCGCGTCGAGGATCCTCCCGAGCTGGATATCGACGAAGTGGACCTCGGCGTCGTAGAGCGCCCGCATGGAGGCGAGCGGTCCGGGCCCGTCGGGTGGGAATTGCCGGAGGACCTCCTCCGGCGGGCGCAGGTAGGCATCGTGAGGGTCGAAGAAGTGGACCCACGCGAAGAAAGGCCCGCGTTCGTTTCCGAGCCAGTCCAGGACCCGGTCGGCGGTGTCGTCGGACCGGCGCTGGTTCGGCGCGAGGGCCCACAGCCACGGGCCGTCCTTCCGCGGCTGGACCAGGATCGAACCGACCGGCGCCTTGAGGCCGTTGTCCCACAGGTCGAATCCGCGCTGGAAGCCGAAGAACTCCGAGACCGTGAACGCGCTCAGGAACGCCGCGGTCCGCCATCCTCTCTCTCCGAGGACGGTCGCGAGCGTGGGCACCGCCTCGGGGAGCCGGTAGCCGGAGGGAGCGTAGATGACCCTTAGCCCGTGCTGGAACGGGTACAACCCGGTGAGGATCGACGCGTGGGACTGCGGCGTCGAGCCGGAAGCGGAGTAGGCCGCGTCGAACCTCACACCGTCCGCGGCCAACGCGTCCAGATTCGGCGTCAATTCCTTGCGGCCGCCGTAGCAGCCGAGGCGATCGAGGCGCGTCGTGTCGAGGGTGACGAGGAGAACGTTCGGGCGGGCCTCCGCGGGGCGCGTCGCGCAGCCCGACGGCGCGAGGACCGCCGCGACGACCGCGCCCGCCACCAAGACCGCTCCCGCTCCGCGCCGCAAGAAGCCCTCGTCCCTCGGTTCGATCGCGCCGCGGCGGACTAGCCCCGGGCGCGCTCCCGCCTCACGGCCTCCTTGAGCCGCTGGATGTGCCCGCGGCCCATCCCCTTCACCTCGCACCCCAGCTCGAAGTAGCGCCTGATCCTGTCGTCGTCCAGGACGCAGAAGCAGTCCACGACCGCGCAGGGCTTGCCGACGGCGGCGACCACCTTCTCGGGGACGAGGTCGAGGTACGGAGCGTGCCTCACCGCGAGGACGATCGCGTCCATCCCCTTCATGGCCTTCAGAAGGTCCTTCTCGATCCTTAGCTCCTTCAGCCGGTCCTGCCGGTGGAAGAAGCGCGCGCGGCTCTGTCCCGGGCCCGGGTAGGAGTCCTGCGACTCGAACTCCCACCAGTGATCCACGTACGGGTCGTGCACGCGGATCTCGGCGCCCATCTCCACGAGCCGGCGGGCGATGATCTCCGAGCCGCTGTACCGGGTGTCGCCGACGTCCTCGCGGTAGGCGGCGCCGAGGAGCAGCACCCCGGCGGAGGCGATGGGGCGCCCCAGGTTCCTGAGGGCGTCGCGGACCAGCTCGGCGGCGTGCAGCGCGCGGGTGTCGTTGACGTCGATGGCCAGCGGGGTGAGACGGAAGAGGTCGTCCTCCCACCCGTGGATGTGCCGGTAGGCCCAGACGCCGAGCCCGCCGTCCTTCGGCAGGCAGTATCCCCCGATGCCCGGCCCGGGAAAGATGATGTTGGAATGGGTCGGACGGACCTTGATCGCCTCGATGACCTTCTTGAGGTCGACGCCGTTGCGCTCCGAAAAGAGCGACCACTCGTCGAGGAACGCGAGGATCGTGGCGCGGTAGCTGTTCTCCACGATCTTGGCGGTCTCCGACTCGATGGGGCGATCGAGGACGGTGAGCGGGAAGCGGTCGGTGTGCAGGACCTCGGTCAGGAACTTCCGCACCTTGCGCTTGGCCCGCTCGTTCACCCCGCTGCACACCCGCCAGAAGTCCCGGATCGACCGGACGTAATCCCGGCCCGGCATCACCCGCTCGTAGCTGTGCGCGAGCAGCGGGTCCTTCTTGATCCCGCGCCGCTCGAAGACCTTCTTCATGATCGGGTAGGCGATCTGCTCCGTCGTGCCCGGGGCGACCGTGGTTTCGATCAGGACCAGGGCGTCGGGGGGGATCCTCTCCGCGATGACCGCCATCGATTCCTCGAGGGCCTCCATGTCCGCGGACCCCGTGCGGCAGTTCCCCAGCGCGGTCTTGAGGTAGTCGCACTGGACGTCCACGACCACCACGTCCGCCAGGGCCAGCGCGTCGTAGGTGAAGGTGGCGACCAGCGTCTTCTTCTCGTGGACGCAGCGGGCGATCAGCTCGTCCACCTCCGGGTCCTCGGACTTCACCGGAGAGACCCCGCGGTTCAGCAGGGGGATCTTCCAGTAGCTGCGGGGACTCGGCCTCTGCATCCCGATCACGAACTTCCCCGGCTTCCCCTTGCGGTCGGTGGAGTCGGCGATCACCGCGGCCATGACGGCTCCGACGAAGCCGACGCCCACCACGACCACGATCTCCCTACCGCCCTTCCGGTGCGCCGCCGCGAGGCGCTTCAGCCGGTCGAGCTCGGTCTTGTAGTCTTGGCGAGAGGGGAGCGGGAACTTCTCTCCGCTCGGGCTGACGGAGTACGCGCGCGTCGCCATGGGGGGCTCCTGTCCGTCCCGCGAACGGGCCGGGAGGGAGCGTCCCCCGAGCGGTCCCGAGACGGAGGCGGAATATACCCCGAATCGCGCCGGCCGGAGCTAGCGGGGCTCGTCCCCGAGGGAGAGGACGGCCGGCGCGAACCGCATTCCGAGGAACAGGACCGAGGCGGAGATCGCGACCGCGACGAACGTCGGGGCGAACCCGGTCTGAAGGTCGCTCCGGTCGGAGATCCAGCCGATGAGCGTCGGGGAGAACGCGTCGCCGAGCAGGTGGATCACGAACATGTTGACGGCGACGGCCGTCGCGCGCACGGACGCTCCGACCGAGTTGACGAGCGCCGCGTTCAGCGGCGCCGTGTTGAGCAGCAGGAAGAACTCCGCGAGGAGGATTCCGGCGTACATCGCGGCGCCTTCGGCGTGGATCGCGACGGCCATGGCGGGAAGCGCCAGGGTCATGCCCACCGCCGACACGAGGAAGTGCGCTCCCTTCGTGCGTCGCAGCAGGCGGTCGCCCAGCCAGCCTCCCGCGAGCGTGGCGACGAGGCCTGAGGCGAGCGTCATGCTCCCGAAGATCGTGTTCGCGGAGGCGAGGGGGACGCCCCTCACCCGCGAGAGGAACGTGGGCATCCAGACCTGGAGGCCGCCCACGGTGAACGTCATCATCGCCATGCCGAGGCTGCAGGTCCAGTACCCACCGTTCCGGAATAGGCCGAGCACGGTGGTGCGCTCGAGGCTCTCGGGGATCCGGTCGGCGCTCCCGCGCGCGGGCTCCGGGATCAGGAGGATCCCGAGGGCCAGGAGGAAGCCGGGAGCCGCGGCGACGTAGAACGGGCTCCGCCAGCCGAAGCGATGGCCGAGGACCCCGCCGATGAGGTACCCGCAGGCGGAGCCCACGGGAATCGCCAGGTAGAATACCGACAGCATCCGGCCGCGGCGGTGCTCCGGGAACATGTCCGAGAGGAACGCCGGCGCGATGGCCACGAAGGTCGCCTCGCCGACGCCGACGAGGGTGTGGCGGACGAGCAGCGTCTCAAAGTCGTGGGTCACGGCGGTCAGGAGCGTGAAGAGGCTCCAGACGACCGCGCCGCCGGCCATGATCAGCTTCCGCGGGTACCGGTCGGCGACGAATCCTGCGAACGGCGCCGTGATCATGTAGCTGAAGAAAAAGGCGGTGGTCAGGAACCCGAGCTGGGTGTCGGAGCAGTGGAACTCCCCCTTCACCATGTCCTGGATCGCGAAGAGGACGTTCCGGTCGATGTAGTTGAAGAAGTTGAGTCCCGTGAGAAGGACGAGCGCGGCGTACGGATCCGTCCTCGGCTTCATGCCCTGCGAACATACCACTCCGCGCGCTTCGGGGTAACATGCCGGCATGCCCAAGGCGTCGCTCCTGATCGTCGGATCGGAGATGCTCGACCCGGCGCGGCCGGACGGGAACGGCCCGCTGGCGCGGCAGCGGCTCGCGGAGCTGGGGATCCCGCTGTCGCAGGTTTCGAGAATCGAGGACCACGAGGACGCCATCGCCGCTGCCCTCCACGGGGCTCTCGAGACGTCGAACGTGGTGATCGCTTCCGGAGGGCTCGGCCCGACGGGGGACGACCTCACGCGGCAAGGAGTCGCACGGGCGCTCGGACGGGGCGTCTCGCTCGACGAGCCGTGGCTCGCCGAGCTGACCCGTCGCGTCGAGGCCCGCGGCCGTCCGCTGACCGACGCCGGGCGCCGGCAGGCGCTGATCATCGAGGGCGCGGAGCCGATCCCGAACCCGCGAGGGCTCGCGTGCGGCTCCTACATCGACGCCGGCGGAAAGGTGATCGCCCTGCTGCCGGGGGTGGTCCCCGAGTTCGCCGGGATGCTGGAGGAGTTCGTGCTGCCGCGTCTCGCGGCTCGGTTCCCCCAGCGTCCGGAGGTCCGCGTCGTTCGCGCCGTCCTGGCCGGGCTCCCCGAGGTCCACGTCGAGCCGGTGCTCGCGCCGTGGTACGAGAAGCCCGGCGTCGCCGTGTCCGTCCTGCCGATCCTCGGCGTTCTGCACGTCACGCTGACGCTGACCGACCCGCCAGCGGGGCCGCTCGGCCCGCTCGAGGACGAGGCGCGCCGGGCCCTCGCGAAGGGGCTCGCCGGACACCTCGTGAGCCTGGACGGGACCTCGCTCCCGCAGCGGATCGGCGAGCTCTTGGTCGCGAAGGGGTGGACGCTCGCCGCGGCGGAGTCGTGCAGCGGAGGGCGCGCCGCCCACAAGATCGTCTCGGTCCCCGGCGCGTCTCGCTACTTCCTGGGCGGCGTCACGGCTTACGCCGACGAGGCGAAGCGGGACCTGCTCGGTGTTCCCGCCGACCTGATCGCTCGCCACGGCGCGGTGAGCGAGGAGGTCGCGATCGCGATGGCGCGCGGGGCGAGGCGCCGGTTCGGCGCCTCCTGCGCGATCGCGATCACCGGAATTGCGGGGCCCGACGGCGGGACGCCGGCGAAGCCCGTCGGCCTCGTCCACGTCGCGGCCGGGACACCGGAGACTGAAACCGCACGGAGGATTCAGTTCCCGCTCGATCGCGCCTCGGTGATGGAGCTGTCGGCGAACTACGCGCTCTACGCGCTGTGGCAGCTCCTGGGCGGCCCGGCGGACGACGGCCTATCGCGCCCCTGAGGCGCCGCGTCGCGGCCGTGGAGAGGGGCGACGTCGAGGCGGGGTGGGCACCCACCGGTACCGTGCGAGGTCGAGCGTCCCGCTCGGCGAGAACACGACGCCCTCCGCCTCGAGCATCGCCCGCTGCAGGCCCGCGGGGATGTCGGGCAGCCGCTCGGTGGAGCAGCCTCCCGAGGCATTGACGACCCGCTGCCAGGGGACGTCCTCGGGACAGCCGTGCAGGGCCCAGCCCACCGCTCGAGGCGAGAGGCGATTCTCGATGAGGGTGGCGATCTGCCCGTAGGTCATGACCCGTCCGCGGGGTATGCGGCGCGCGATCGCGAAAACCGCCTCCCACGCGGCCGCCCGCCGGCCCCGGATGTCCCCGTGGACCCGCGCGGCGGTGGCGAGAAGCGCTCGGGGCGGTCGCGATCGGGTCATGGCTCGGCTGATGATAACCGCACCTTCGTCGCCGCGCCCTTTACGAGCCGCCGTGTTCGACGACCAGGGGACGAGGTGAGTCGGCCTGGACGTCGAAGGTGCGCTCAGCCTTCGCCAGTTCCTCCTGCCCCTGGGTGACCACGATCGAGTAGCGGAACCAACCGGACCCTAAGGTCCCCGCGGGGATCATGTCGCGCACCTGTTCACAGCGATCCTTCCCCGGCTGGAGGTCGATGGCCGGGAAATTCAGCTTGGTCTTTGCATCGCCGTGCAACGTGCGTTCGATGTGAAGCGATCCCTTCCCCTCCGCACCCCAGCACACGAGAGCCACGAGCGCAGTCGGCACATCGGCCCGTAACAGCTGGGCTTCTGTCAGAGCCACCGATCCCTGCGTGCGGGTCGCTTCGCCTCGGGCGAACGCCCCGTTCGTGGGTTGGAGCACCGCGATCGGCAGGATCGTGGTGCCGTTCCCGATCTCGGGCCACGTCACCTCCACGACCTCTGAGACGACCGTGTCGTTCACCTTGTTCCGCGCCACCGCGACGACCTCTTGGTGGCCGGCAGGAAAGCTCTCCGCGCTCTCGAAGACAACCGGGATTCCCGAGACGTTGGTACTGATCGCTCTCGTCACGATTTCGCGAGCAGTGTTACCCGAGACGATGGTTCCTCCGATCTCCCAGCTCCCTCCCTTCTCCGACGGAGAAGGGACCACGACTTGCACGAGCCCGACGAATGCGCCGTCGGAGAAGCCGGTCGGCACCACCGTCGCAGTGATCGCTCCCGATTCCTCCTTTTCCTCCTTGTGCGCCCCCGTGTACGCGGCAAGAAGCCGCGACGTTCGCCGAGCCGACTCGCTCTGGATCACCACCTTCCGCGGCACGTGAGCGGACAGTCGTTTCCCATGAACGCGCACCTGCACCGGCAGCGGGCGGTCCTCTGGAATCGCCGTAGGATCGAAGCTGATGATGTAAGTACAGGAGAGGTCGGTGAGGATGTCACCAGCCATCCGATCGGCGGGAATGCCGTT
>JAIQFR010000065.1 GCA_020073205.1 Terriglobia bacterium | reverse complement strand
ATCAGCCGGTTCCGCGGGAGGGTCAGATCGATGCGCTTGAGGTTGTGCTCCGCCGCGCCGCGGATGACGATTTCGGTCGCCGCCATGGAGCCTCGATGACCTCGCTCAAAAGACCCATTCTACCCGCGGCCGCCATGCCGGACCATCCGGGGGCGGCCGATCTTGGTGGTATCCTTCGGGGGTGAAGAGGGCATTCCCCACCGCGACGGCGGTTCTTTCGATCCTGGTCGTCCTGGTCGCGGGAGTCTCCGCCTCCCGCGGGGGAGGCAAGAGCCGGCCGGCCGCGGACTTCGTGCCCGACGCCAAGGCGGCCGGAGCGCCCGCCCTGGCGGACGGCGCGTGGCGGGTCGAGGCGCCGGGATATGCCGCCGAGCTCAAGCTCCTCGACGAAGCCGCGCGGCGCGCTTTCCTGTCGCGTCGGACCGGATCGCCCGAGGATCCGTTCGCGCCGATGCCCGGCCAGCGGCCGGTCCTCCTGACGTTCCTCTTCCGGATCGAGAATCGCGGCAAGGGCGACCTGGTGTTCGAGCCCGACGCCACCCGGCTCGTGGGCCGGGACAAGGAGGTCTCGTACCCCGTGGGCTGGCCCGACATCGAGTCGGCCTACGCCCTGCTGGGACACGAGGTCCCCGAGGCGCAGGTCCGCGCGCGCGGCCTGCTCCTCGACGGGCAGAAGGTGGTGCGGGCGGACGGGACCGAGGAGGGCCTCCTCGTGTTCCGCTCTCCCCCGTCCGGCACCCGGCGATTCCGCCTCGAAATCGCGCTGACCCTCCCCGACGGCTCGGAGGCGGGCTTCGGCGCGCCCTACCGGCTCGAACCGAAGTGACGCGAGGGTGACGACGTGGAAAGCGGCACGGCACGACGGCTCGATGGCAAGGCCGTCGCGGCGGAGATCCGCCGCGAGGTGGCCGAGGGTTGCTCGCGGCTCCTCACGAAATGCGGGGTCGTTCCGGGGCTGACGGTCGTCCTGGTCGGCGAGAACCCCGCATCCCAGATCTACGTGCGGAGCAAGGAGAAGGCCGCCCGAGAGGCCGGAATGAACTCCGTGGCGCTCCGCCTCCCGGCGACCGTGTCCGAGGACGACCTCCTCGTGGCGGTGGGACAGCTCGACGAGGATCCCAACGTCCACGGGATCCTGGTCCAGCTCCCCCTGCCGGAGGCCATCGACGAGCACCGCGTGATCGAGGAGATCGCCGCGAGCAAGGACGTCGATGGTCTGCATCCCATCAACGCCGGCCGGCTGCTGATCGGGCTTCCCGGGTTCGTGCCATGCACCCCCTCGGGCATCGTGGAGCTGCTCCGCCGAAACGGGATCGAGCTTGAGGGGAAGCGCGCGGTGGTCATCGGCCGCAGCAACATCGTCGGCAAGCCGCTGGCGCTCCTGCTCCTACGGGAGAATTGCACGGTCACGGTCTGCCACTCGAGGACCCGGGACCTCAAGGCGGTGACGCGCGAGGCCGACTTGCTCGTGGCGGCGATCGGCGACCGGCCGGCCATGATCACCGGCGACCACGTCAAGCCCGGTGCGGTGGTGGTGGACGTCGGGATCCACTCGATCACCGGCGAGGCGGAGTGCCGGAGGATCTTCGGCGACGACCCCGACCGCCTCCGCGCCGTGAGGGAGCGCGGCTCGACGCTCGCCGGCGACGTGCACCCGGTGGAGGCCGCTGCCCGCGCGTCGTGGCTGACCCCGGTGCCAGGCGGCGTCGGCCCGCTGACCATCGCCCTCCTGCTCCGCAACACGCTCCTGGCCGCGCGGCTCGCCGCGGGGGAATCGCTCCCGTGATGGAAGCCGGCCCCCGCCCGGTCCTGCGCGCCGGTCTCACCGGAGGGATCGCGTCGGGAAAGACCACGGTGGCGGTCTTCCTGGAAGAGATGGGCGCGTTCAGGATCGACGCGGACCGGATCGCCCACGCGCTCATGGAGCCCGGCGGCGCCGCGTACGACCCGGTGGTCGAGCGCTTCGGGAGCGGGATCCTCGACCCGGCGGGGCGGATCCGCCGGTCGGCGCTGGCCGCGATCGTGTTCGCCGATCCCGGGGCGCTCGAGGCCCTGAATGCGATCACGCACCCGAAGGTGAACGAGGCCATCGATCGCCGGATCCGGCTCTACGCCGAGGTCGGCCACTCCCCGCTGGTCGTGGTGGACGCCGCTCTCCTCGTCGAGTCGGGCGTCTATCGCTCCCTCCACAAGCTCGTCGTCGTGCGGTGCAGCCGGGAGGCGCAGGTGAGACGGCTCCTGGCCCGCGGCGGGACCGGACCGGAGGAGGCGCTGGCGAGGATCGAGTCCCAGGCGCCCGTCGAGGCGAAGCTCGCGGTCGCCGACTACGTCATCGACACGGAGACCACCCTGCGCGAGACCCGGCGGGAGGCGGAGCGCGTGTACGCGTCGCTCCTCGCGGACTTCGAGCGGACGTTCGGGGCCCCGGGAGGAAGACTCCTGGCACGTTGGAGATCGCACCTGCGTGCCAGCGGCCGACCACGTGGTAGCGACGAAGTCCCCAATCGACCCGTCGAAACGTAGGGGTTCCGCCGCTCCGACATGGTCGAGCGAAATCAGGAGCATCCCTTGCTGACCACTGCCACCGCCCACGACGTGCTCGCCGCGCTCCTCTCCCGCGGCGGAGATTTCGCCGAGGTCTTCGTCGAGTCGGTCCGCGGCGTCTCGCTGTCGTGGGAGGACCGGAAGCTCGACGAGGCTTCCTCGGGCCGGGAGAGCGGCGCCGGGCTACGGGTCGTCCTCAGCGACGAGACGTACTTCGCGAACGGCAACGACCTCACCCGCGAGGGGCTCCTGCGCCTCGCCGCCGGGCTGGCGTCGATGCTCCCCGAGGGGGGCGCGAGCCGGACCCCTCCCGCCCTGACCTCCGAGCCCGCCCGCTCCGTGTCGAGCGTCGAAATCGAGCCCGGGTCGGTGGGGATGGACGCGAAGATCGACCTCCTCGAGCGCGCGGACCGCGCCGCGCGCGGGTTCGACCCGCGGGTCGCGCAGGTCAACGCGCGCTACCGCGACGCCGAGCGCCGCATCGCGGTCGCGAACTCGGAGGGCCTCCTCGCCACGGACCGCGTCGTCTACACGACCCTGGTCGCGTCGGTGGTCGCTCGGGACGGCGACCTCATCCGCACGGCGATCAAGATCGCCTCCGGCACGCGCGGCTTCGAGATCGTCGCCGAGAACCCTCCGGACGGGCTGGCCCGCGAGGCGGCCCGCGTGGCCTGCCTCCAGCTCGAGGCGGAGCCCGCCCCCGCCGGGACCTTCACGGTGGTGCTGTCGTCGCGGGCCGGGGGCACGATGATCCACGAGGCTTGCGGCCACGGGCTCGAGGGAGACTTCGCGCTCAACGGGCTGACGGTGTACGCCGGCAAGATCGGCGAGAAGGTGGCGTCGACGCTCGTGACCGTGGTCGACGACGGGACGATCCCGGGAAAGCGGGGCTCCTTCGGCATCGACGACGAGGGGACGCCGTCCCGCCGCACCGTCCTCATCGAGAACGGCGTGCTCAAGGGGTTCCTCCACTCGAGGCGGACCGCGGCCCTCCTGGGTCACGAGCCCACGGGGAACGGACGCCGCGAGTCGTACCGCCACCTCCCGATCCCGAGAATGCGCAACACCCTCATCGTGCCGGGGGGGGACGCTCCCGAGGAGATCGTGGCATCGGTCGCCGAGGGGATCCTGGTGGCGGACATGGGCGGCGGCGAGGTGGACATCGTCTCCGGGAACTTCGTCTTCCACTGCACCGAAGCGTACCGGATCCGCGACGGACGGATCGCGGAGCCGCTCCGGGACGCGATGCTGACCGGGAACGGCCCCGACGTGCTCTCCCGGGTCGATCGCGTCGGCCGCGACCTCGGCTACCAGGTGGGGACCTGCGGCAAGGACGGCCAGGGGGTTCCGGTGGCCGACGCGCAGCCGACGATCCGCGTCCCGGGGATCGTGGTGGGAGGGCTGGCCCGGTGAGCGCCGGGGAGGACGGCCGCGCGGCGGAGATCGCTCTCGACGTCCTCCGGAACCTCGGGCTCGACGGCGAGGTGTACTCGGAGTCCGGGACTCGCGCCAAGGTGGCGGTCAGCGAGGGACGGGTCGAGAGCGTCGAGGAGCGTCACGACCGGGGGATCGGCGTGCGCCTGTTCGTCGACGGACGCTCCGGCTTCGCGTTCACCACCGACCTGACGCCGGACGCCGTTCGGGGGGTGGTCGGCGAGGCTCGAGAGATCGCGCGTCACGCGGAGCCGGACGAAGGATGGCGCCTGCCGGCGAGGGCGCCGGTCCCACCGCTCCCGTTCCCCAACACCACGGACCATGGCGCCACGTTTCCGATGCCGCGCCGCATCGAGATGGCTCGCGCCATCGAGGCGGCGGCCCGGGCGGTCGACCCGAGGGTGAAGAGGTCGCGGCAGGCGGTGGTGATCGACCTGTGGGGCGAGGTGCGGGTCGCCAACACCGGCGGGCTCGACGCCGGCTACCGGTACGGCCGCGGCATCGCGTGGCTGGACGTCGCCGCGACGGATCGGGGCGGGTCGCAGGTCGGCCATCACGCCGAGTTCGCCCTGGCGGCGCGGGAGATCGATCCCGAGGCGATTGGGCGTGAGGCCGCGCGCAAGGCGCTCGCCAAGCTCGGGAGCACGCCGGGCCGGACCGGGCGGATCCCCGCGGTGCTGGACCGCGAGGTGGTCGCCGGCCTGCTCGACGCGCTCGCCCCGGCGTTCTCCGCCCGGCGAGTCCTGAAGGGCACGTCGTTCCTCGCCGGACGGCTCGGCGATCCCGTAGCGTCCCCGTCGGTGACCCTGGTGGACGAGCCGCGCCTGCCGGGCGGGTTCGGGAGCGCGCCGGCCGACGGCGAGGGGCTCCCGACGCACCGCACCCCGCTGCTCGAGGAAGGCCGGCTCATCGGCTACCTGCACGACACCTACTCGGCGGCGAAGACGGGAGCGGGCCGGGCCGGCAACGCCGTGCGGACGTCCTACGGCGTTCCCCCGCAGATCGGCCCGATGAACCTCGTCCTCCTTCCGGGGCCGGAGCCGGTGGAGGCGCTGCTCGAGCGGGCCGGCGGCGGGATCCTCGTCACGGAGCTGATGGGGCTTCACACGGCGGATCCCACGTCGGGGGATTTCTCGCTGGGGGGCTCCGGACGTCTGCTCGAAGGCGGCCGTCCCGGCGCGCCCGTCGACCAGCTCGCGATCTCGGGGAACTTCCGCGATCTCCTCGCGTCGATCGAGGCGGTCGGGGCGGACCTCAGGCTCTTCCCGGGAGGCGGAGGCGCTCCTTCGGTCCTGCTGCGGGAGCTGAGCGTCGCCGGACGGTCGTGAGCGCGAGGCTCACGCGGGAGCGCGCACGCCCGGCCCCTCGTGGTCCTTGACCGCCTTGAGGCGGTTCCGCGCGTCCACGAGCACGACCCTGGGGCGATGGCTGCGTGCGGCGGCATCGTCCACCGCGCAGTAGGTGGCGAGGATGAGCTTGTGTCCTCGCTCCACGAGCCGGGCGGCGGCGCCGTTGACGCAGCACGCACCGCTGCCGCGCTCCCCTTCGATCAGGTACGTCGCGAAGCGGCTCCCGTTGTCCACGTCGTAGACCTCGACGCGCTCGAACGGGAGCATCTCGCCCGCTCCCATCAGCTCGGCGTCGAGGGTGAGGCTGCCCTCGTACTCCACGTTCCGCTCCGTGACCGTGATCCTGTGGACCTTGGCTCGAAGCATCTCACGAGTCATGGCTCAAGACGCTCCTTCCCCCGGGTCGCCCGCCGTCGCGGCTGGACTCCCGGCGGGGATCAGTCTAGCAGGCCGGCGGGAGCGGTGCCGCGCGCGCCGCTCGTCGCCGACACCAGGCCATAGAGCCCGACGGCGACGGGGATCGCCGTCGCCACCAGGGCGTGTCCCGCGTACCAGGCCGATGGGTCGGTCGTCACAGGAAGCGTCACCAGCAGGATGCTCAACGTCTCGATCACGATCAGCGCGTGGAGCCCCAGCCGCATGAGGACGAACACCTCGATCCCAACGTTGATCAGGCCCAGAGGAATATCCAGGAGGGGGGAATCGCCGAACGCGAGGAAAGGAATGAAGACGAGACAGGACGCCGTGACGGCGAGCCACTGTCTCCGGAGCAGCACGCGCAGCCCGAGGATCAGGAACAGAAGGAGCATCGGACCGAGCAGCGCGGACATCGGGGCCGCGATGAGAGCGGCCACGAAGCGCCGGATCGAGATGAGGGAGTCCACGTTCACCTGGATCGGGCGGGGCGGGGCCACCCCGAGCCAGACCGCCGCCAAGTTCCGCGCCGGGACCATCAGCGCCAGACCGACGGCGATGGCCCCTCCCACCAAGAGATCGCGTCCGACGAGCGGATCCCGGAATCGCCCGGCGAGCAGGCGGCTCCACGAGACCAGCGTGCCGGTCCACCGCCGCCGCACCGCGGGTTCGAGAGCCAAGTACAAGAGCCAAACGAACGTGCCGACGAAGAGCGCGACCCCCGCCCCCCTGAGAAACGACACGAACTCGAGGGACACCGACGGGAGGTGATTGGCGAGGAGCGCCCAGCGAAGGAGGTAGAGCGCCAGCATCCCGAGCGCCATTCGGGTCGCGCCACGAAGATCCCCGCGGCCCGACCGCAAGTTGCGGCGGGCCAGGAACAACGCGAAGCCCAGCCCTACGAGGATCAGGATCGCGGCGAAGGTCTGTGGCGCGCGACGGGAGGCGTCGGCAGCGGCACCCGCCGCCACGTCCGGCCGGTCCCAGGGACCGACCACCTTGAAGTAGACCGGCCGGCCGAGGTACCCGGCGGCCTCCACCCGAATCGGGACCGAGGGCAACTCCGGAAGAGTCCCTTTCCAGGCGGCCCGGACGTCGGCGTAGGACGGAGGGAGCCGGCTGGGCACGTCGCGGACGAAGGCCGCAGGATCGAGTCCGCCCGCCACGAACAGCGGGTTCCAGTCGGGCTCCTTCGCTGGACCGCCGGCTTGGCCCTCCTGCGCCGGCACCCGGCGCAGCTCGATCAGCCGTCCTCGTTCATCCAGGGCGACGGCGGCCATGCCCGGGACGTCGGACGGGGGCACCTCGGGAGCCACGTCGCCCGAGAGCGCGTACGACGCCAGCGGCTTGGGGCTCTGCCGATACCAGAACCCAACCACGCCGAGCCGGCCCGTCGAGAGCGGAGCCCACCGGGCCGCCGTCTTGTCTCGCTCCTCGAGCCAGCGCATGGCGTCGTCGCCCTGCGCGAACCCCCACGCGCGGTCCGCGACGGGCTCGGTAACGCCGGCCGTCCGAAGTGCCTCCTGCGCGCGGTCCACCAAGACGTCGGGGGGCCGTTCGGACGGCACCTGCCGGAGGAGCGCGGTTCGGCCGGTGAGCGCCGCCAGGAGCACGACGCCTAGGAGCAGCCCCCCGAACACCGACCAGGCGACGACCGGTCGCAGCGTCCCCTTCGCTCCCGCCGCCGCCACGATGTCGGGGGACGGGGTCTCGCCCGCCGCGAGCGCCGCCGCCAGCGGATCCCCTCCCGGCAGCGCCGCAGCCACCGCCAGCGCCGACGCCGGCCGATCCTTGGGGTCCTTCTCGAGGCAGCGGAGGATGACCCGCTCCACCGCCGGGTCGATCTCCTCGAGGACCTTCGAGGGACTGGCCGGGACCGAGGTCTCGTGCATCTTCCTGAGCTCGGCCACCGTGCCCGCCTCGAACGCCGGCTTGCCGGTGAACGTCTCGTAGAGGACGAGCCCGAGGGCGTACAGGTCCGAGCGGAAGCTCGCCTCGCCGCCCTCGAGCTGCTCCGGCGCCATGTAGGCCGGCGTCCCCGCGCGGGCCGCCTCGCCACCCTGGCGCTCCGCCAGACCGGCGATCCCGAAGTCCGTGAGGCGGGCCCTTCCACGGCCGTCGATCATCACGTTGGCGGGCTTGAGGTCCCGGTGAAGCACGCCGCGCTCGTGGGCAGCGGCGAGGCCCGCGCACAGCTGCCGCGCGATCTCCACGGCCTTGTCGCGGGGGAGCCTCCCGATCCGGCGGAGGAGGGAGGCGAGGTCCTCGCCGTCAACGTACTCCATGGTGAAGTAGTGCTGGCCGTCCACCTCTCCGATGTCGTACACGCGGCAGACGTTCGGGTGCGAGACCTGCCGCGCGATCCGGACCTCGTCGTGGAACCGCGAGAGCCAGGCGGGGTCGTGGGCCAGCGACTCGGGGAGGAACTTCAAGGCGACGGCCTGGCCCAGCTTCAGGTCGTCGGCGCGGTAGATCTCCCCCATCCCACCGCGGCCGATGAGCCCGACCACCCGGTACCGGCCGGCGAGCACGGCGCCCGGGAGGAACCGAGCGAACTCCATCACGTCCCCCAGCGCGAGGCGTCCGGCCATGGAGGGCGCCGGCCGGGACGGCGGCGGGGATCCGGCGGAGCCGTCGCTCCTCGCGTCGAGCGACGTGACGGTCGGGGTCGCCGCGCGCTCCCCGGCCGGCGCGCCGCACCCCGGGCAGAAGCGGGCCGACGGCGGGACGTCGGCGGAGCATGCGGCACAGCGGCTCACGGTGCGCCTCCGCTCACGGGGTGACGACGATGTTGTCGATGAGGCGGGTCTTCCCGGCGTAAACCGCGACCGCGAGGAGCATCTCCCCCGAGGCGATCGCGACCGGCTGAAGCCTCGCGGTGTCCACCAGCTCGACGTAATCCACCCTCAGGATCGGCTCGGCCTCGAGGACATCCCGCGCGGTCTTCACGATCCGACCCGGGTCCCGCTCGCCGCCCTCGATCGCCTTTTCCGCCTCCTTGAGGCCGCGGGGTATCGCCTGCGCGGCCCGCCGCTCCGCTGAAGCGAGGCGGACGTTGCGGCTCGACAGCGCGACGCCGTCCGCGTCGCGGACGATGGGGACCACGAGGATCTCCGTGTCGAGCAGGAGGTCCCGGGTCATCCGCTGGACGATCACCGCTTGCTGGGCGTCCTTTTGGCCGAACGCGACCACGTGCGGCTGCACGATGTTGAGAAGCTTCAGCACCACGGTGGCGACGCCGCGGAAGTGGCCGGGACGGCTCGCCCCCTCGAGCCGGGCGGACAGACCCTCGACCTCCACGAAGGTGCACGCGTCCGCGGCGTAGATCTCGTCGGCCTCGGGGGCGAACACCACGTCCACCCCCTCGCTCACGCACCGGTCGGCGTCGCGAGCGAGGTCCCTCGGATAGTTGGCGTAGTCCTCGCCCGGACCGAACTGCGTCGGGTTGACGAAGATGGAGACGACGATCAGGTCCGCCATCTCCTTCACGCGGCGGACGAGGCTCATGTGCCCCTCGTGCAGGTAGCCCATCGTCGGGACGAATCCGATCCTCCTCGCCCTCTCCCGGCCCTGCCGTGCCATTTCCTTCATCGAGTGGACGCGTCGGACGATGTCCATGCTTCCCCCGGGAGCGCGGCGCCCCTTGTCAGGCGTAGGTCTCGGCGTCCGACGGGTAATCCCCCCGGCGCACGTCGTCGGCCCACCGCCTTATCGCCTCGACCTCGACCTCGTGAACCCCGGCGTAACGGCGCACGAATTTCGGCACCGGTCCGGGCAGCCTCCCGAGGAGGTCGTGGATCACCAGCACCTGGCCGTCGCAGCGGCGGCCCGCTCCGATGCCGATGGTGGGGACCGGGACCTCTTCCGTGACCCTCTGGGCGAGATCGGCCGGGATCCCCTCGAGGACCAGCGAGAACACGCCGGCCTCGGCCAGCGCCCGGGCGTCCTCGACCAGGGCCTCGGCCTCCGCGTCCTCCCGGGCCTGGACCTTGTAGCCGCCGAAACGGAGCACCGACTGCGGGGTGAGGCCGAGGTGGCCCATCACCGGGATCTCGGCGTCGAGGATCGCCGCCACCACCGGCAGCCGCCGGCGCCCGCCCTCGATCTTCACCGCGTCCGCGCCGGCTTCCCGCACGAAGCGGGCGGCGTTGCGCACCGCGTCCTCGGCACCCAGGTGGAACGAGAGCCACGGCATGTCCACTACGAGCAGCGCGCGCCGGCGCGTCCGGCCGACCGCCCTGGCATGATGGAGCATTTCGTCCATCGTGACCTTGAGCGTGGTGTCGTAACCCAGGACGACCATGCCCAGGGAGTCGCCGACCAGCAGGCAGTCCACTCCCGCCTCCTCCGCGGCGAGCGCCGAGGGAGCGTCGTAGGCGGTCAGCACGACGAGGGGGCCGCCCTGCCCCTTCCGGGACCCGAAGGCGGGAACGGTCATGCGGGAGGTTCGAGACTCGGCGGGGCTCACGCGGCCTCCCGTTCTCCCCGCCGCCATCGCCGGCGGTCGAGGGAATCTCAGGGCGCGGTGCCGAGGGGCCGGTAGTACTGCACCCCCCGGTCCATCTTGCGGATCTGCTCGATCAGCTCGTCGAGGTGCTCCTCGTGGTGGACGAAGTCGATCTCGGTGGTATCGATCACCAGGAGCGGTGTCTGGGTGTAGTGGAAGAAGAAGTAGTTGTACGCCTTGTTGACTTCGTTGACGTACGCCTCGCTGATCTCGGCCTCGTAGTCGCGGCGCCGCCGCTTGATCCGCTCCACGAGGCGCGCGGTCTCGGCCTGGAGGAAGATCACGAGGTCGGGCTTCGGTACCTGGGACTCGAGCATGGCGTAGAGCTTGTCGTAGATCAGCAGCTCGCTGTCGTCGAGGTTCAGGTAGGCGAAGATCTTGTCCTTCGGGAAGATGTAATCGCAGAGCGAGACCTGGTGGAAGAGGTCCCGCTGGCCGAGATCCATGAGCTGCCGGTAGCGTGAAAGGAGGAAGAACAGCTGCGCCTGGAACGCCGCGCCCTGCTTGTCCTGATAGAAGTCCCGGAGGAACGGGTTGTCGATCTTCTCGAGGAGCTTCTGCGCTTCCGTCTTCCTGGCGAGGAGCTCCACGAACGAGGTTTTCCCGACGCCGATGGGGCCTTCGACCGCGATCGACCTGAACTTCATGGCGCTCCTGAAGAGGGGGCGCGATTATACGGGGCGCGCTCCCGGCAAGGCAAGCGTCCCGACCTTGCGGACCGCGTGGGAATCGGGGAGCGCTAGGAGCTCCTCCCGCACCGTGCGACCGCTCGACGGATTGACGAGGCCCGGAGCGATCTCCTCGAGCGGGGCGAGCACGAATCGCCGCCCCCACATCCGCGGATGCGGCAGGACCAGCTCCTCGCCGTCGCGCCGGTGATCGCCCAGCAGCAGGAGATCGAGGTCCAGCACTCTCGGCGCGTTCCTGAACGTCCGCACGCGACCCTCGTCCGCCTCGACGTCGAGGAGCCGCGCCAGCACCTCCTCCGGCGGCCAGAAGGTCTCGATGCGAGCGACCATGTTCAGGAACCACCCGGGCTCCCCGGTCGAAACCGCCTCCGTCTCCCACACGGAAGAGAGGGCGGCGGGGTGGAGCCCGCGCCGGACCATCCCGAGAAGGCCGGCGCGCAGGTGGGCTTCGCGGTCCCCCAGATTGCTGCCGATTCCGACGTAGCCGTCCGCCATCGCGCGGCCATTGTAGCCGTGGGGCGGCGGGCGCAGTTGAATCCCGGGGACCCGCCCGCTATCATGCGTCGAATCGCGTGGCGCGAGGGGGCAGGCGTTCCGCTGCCCCGGGTCGGGTCCCGCGTCTCGTCCGGAACCCTGGAGAACACCGCATGCCCACCAAGAAGAAGGCTCCGGGCTTGAAGTCGCCCGCGCCCGCGAAGACCGTGAAGGCCGAGGCACCCGCCAAGGCGAGGAAAGTCCCGCCGAAGGCGAGACACACCGCGGCGTACGAGGACTCGCTTCGGGAGTTCGGCGCCGCGATCGACCTCCTCCGGCAGGGGAGGCACGCAGAGGCGCTCGAGAAGCTCGACCGGGTGCGCAAGGAGAACTCGGACGAGCCGGTCCTGGCCGCCCGGGCGAAGACGTACGCGACGATCTGCGCGCGCAAGCTCGCCCCTCCCCAGCGCGAGCCCGAGACCGCCGACGAGCTCTACTTCGCGGGGGTGGTGGCCGCGAACGACGGCCGTCTCGCTCAGGCGATCGCGTACCTCGATCGCGCCACCCAGCTCGACCCGTCCTCCGCGAGCACCCTTTACGCTCGCGCCGCGGCGCGCGCGCTGTCCGGCCAGGCGGACGCGGCCGCCGCGGACCTCCGCCACGCGGTGGCGCTCGACGCGCGCTGCCGGTTCCAGGCCGCCAACGATCCGGACTTCGACAAGGTGAGGGACGAGGCCGTCTTCATCGACGTCATCGAGCCCACTCCCGACGACAAATGAGACGCCGCGCGATCGGGGCCTCCCCGGCCGTTCTCGTGCTGGCCGCCGGCCTCGGGAAGCGGATGCGCTCCTCCCGCATCAAGTTGCTGCATCCCGTCGCGGGACGGCCCATGGTGGCCCACGTCCTCGAGGCGGCGCGCGCGATCCGTCCCTCGCGGCTCGTCACCGTCATCGGCCACCAGGCGGACGAGGTTCGCGCGGCGCTGTCCGAGCTGTGCGAGGACTTCGTGCTCCAGGCGGAGCAGAGGGGAACCGGGCACGCGGTGCTCATGGCCCGCTCCCTCCTCCTGGGGTCCGGGTCTTCCTCCCTGCTGATCCTGAACGGCGACCTTCCGACGCTCCGTCCCAAGACGCTCCGCGCCCTCGTCGCGCGGCATCGGCGGTCCGGGTCGGCGCTCACGCTCGTCTCCGCGGAGGTGCGCGACCCTCGCGGATACGGTCGCGTCGTGCGCGACCGGTCGGGCCGCGTGCTCCGCATCGTCGAGGACCGCGACGCGACCGCGACCGAGCGGGGGATCCGGGAGATCAACTGCGGGATCTACTGCGCGGACGGGAGGAAGCTTCTGTCCGTGCTGCGGTCGCTCAGGCCCACGAACGCCCAGCGGGAGGTCTACCTGACCGACGCCGTCCACCGGCTGCTCGCCCGGGGAGAGCGCGTCGTCGCCGCCCTGAGCTCCGACGCGGAGGAGGTGCTCGGGGTCAACACCCGGGCGGAGCTCGGGAGGGCGGGGCGGACGCTCTACGCGCGCAAGGCCGAGGAGCTCCAGGCCGCCGGGGTCACCCTGCTCGATCCGTCGAGAATTTTCGTGGACCCGAGGGCGCGGATCGGGCGCGACACGGTGATCTACCCCGGCGTCATGGTCGAGGGCCCCTCGGTGATCGGCCGGGAGTGCATCGTCCGCTCGGGATGCCGGCTGGTGGACGTGATCCTCGGCCGCGGCGTCGAGATCAAGGACCTGAGCGTCATCGAGGAGAGCAGGCTCCTCGACGGCTCGTCGGCGGGCCCGTTCGCCCACCTGAGGCCCGGCGCGATCCTCGAGCCCGGCGCCAGGGTGGGCAACTTCGTCGAGCTCAAGAAGTCGCGCCTGGGGCGCGGCAGCAAGGCCCAGCACCTGACCTACCTGGGGGACGCGACCATCGGGCCGGGCTGCAACATCGGGGCCGGCACGATCACCTGCAATTACGACGGCAAGCGAAAGTACCCGACCACGTTGGGACCCGGCGTCTTCATCGGGAGCGACGCCCAGCTGATCGCGCCGGTCCGGGTGGGCAAGGGCGCGTACGTCGCCGCCGGCACCACGGTGACCGACGACGTGCCGGCGGGCGCTCTGGCCATCGGCCGCGCCCGCCAGACGAACGTGCCCGGCTGGGTGGCGCGTCGCCGCAAGAAGCTCCGGGGGGCCGGCCGGAACAAGAGGCCGTAAGCGCTATATTCTCCCTGACCGTCGCTTCTTGGGGGTGGATCCATGTGCGGCATCGTCGGCTACATCGGCCCCAAGGACCCCGTCGAGGTGCTGGTGGACGGGCTCCGCCGGCTAGAGTACCGCGGGTACGACTCCGCGGGGATCGCCGTGGTGGACGCGGAGGGCGTGCTGTCCATCCGCCGCGCCCCCGGAAAGCTCCGGGACCTCGAGCGCGTGATCGCGGAGCGCCCGGTCCGCGGCGTGTACGGCATCGGCCACACCCGGTGGGCGACCCACGGCCGCCCCACCGAGGAGAACGCCCACCCGCATCGCGACTGCACCGGACGGCTCGTGGTGATCCACAACGGGATCATCGAGAACTACCTCGAGCTCAAGCACGAGCTGACCGCCCTCGGCCACCGGTTCGTCACCGAAACCGACACGGAGGTCGTCGCCCACGCCCTCGAGCAGGAGATGAAGGTATCGGGGGCGGACCTGCCGGCCGCGTTCCGCGCGGTGCTCCCCCGCCTCCGCGGGATCTACGCGATCGTCGCCATGTCCGCCGACGCGCCGCGGATGCTGGTGGCCGGGAGGCTCGGCCCGCCGCTCGTCGCCGGAGTCGGCGCCGGCGAGTACTTCGTCGCGTCGGACATTCCCGCGCTGCTCGCGCACACCAAGGACGTCGTCTTCCTCGACGATCACGAGATGGTCGTGGTCACCCCCGAGGGGCTCCGGTTCTCGAAGTCGGACGGCACGCCGATCGAGAAGACGCCGACGAGGATCCCGTGGGATCCGATCATGGCCGAGAAGGGCGGCTACAAGCACTTCATGCTGAAGGAGATCCACGAGCAGGCACGAGCCGTTCGGGACACGCTCCTCGGCCGGGTCTCGATGGAGTCCGCGGAGGTCTTCCTCGACGAGATCGGGGTCTCGGACGACGACCTCCGGTCGGTGGAGCGCGCGGTCATCGTCGCGTGCGGCACCTCCTGGCACGCGGGGCTCGTCGGGAAGTTCCTGCTCGAGCGGCTCGCCCGCCTTCCCGTGAGCGTGGACTACGCGTCGGAGTACCGCTACCGGAGCCCGATCCTGAGCCGTCGCGTGCTGCCGATCTTCATCAGCCAGTCCGGCGAGACCGCCGACACCCTGGCGGCGCAGCGGGAGGCGAAGCTCCGCGGCGCCCTCACGCTCGCCATCTGCAACGTCCGGGGCTCGATGCTGACCCGCGAAGCGTCGGGGACGATCTACACCCTCGCCGGTCCCGAGATCGGGGTCGCCTCGACCAAGGCGTTCACCAGCCAGATCGTCGCGCTCGCGCTCCTCGCCTTGAAGCTCGGACGCGCCCGTGGGACCCTCGGCGAGGCGGAGGCGGCTGAATTCGTCCGGCACCTCTACCACGCCCCGGTGCAGATGGAGCTCTTCCTGGGCTCGGGCGACGGCGTGCTGGAGATCGCGCGCACCTTCCACCAGCACCGGGACTTCCTGTTCCTCGGCCGCGGCGTCAACTACCCGATCGCGCTCGAGGGAGCGCTCAAGCTCAAGGAGATCTCGTACATTCACGCCGAGGGGTACCCGGCCGGCGAGATGAAGCACGGCCCGATCGCGCTCATCGACGAATCGATGCCTGTGGTCGCGCTCGCTCCTCACGACCTCGTGTTCGAGAAGATGCTGTCGAACATCGAGGAGGTGAAGGCGCGGTCCGGGATCGTGATCGCGGTGACCGACCGCGAGGACCGGGATCTCGAGGACAAGGCCGACGTCACGATCCGAGTCCCGGCCACCCACGAGCTGCTCGCTCCCCTGCTTCTGGTCCTGCCGCTCCAGCTCCTCGCGTATCACATCGCGCTCCTCAGGGGCTGCGACGTGGACCAGCCGAGGAACCTGGCCAAGAGCGTGACCGTCGAGTAGGCCGCCGAGGCGGCGCGGCGCTCCTGACACCTCCCGGCGCGGTTGATAGAATGAGGGCCGCGCGTGGGGGTCCTCGTGAATCCACCGGAGCCGTTCGACGAGCAGGGGCGTTTCAGAGGGAGGCGTCCGTCCGCATGAGCGCCCTACTCGACGGCCTCAACCCCGCGCAGGTCGAGGCGGTGACCTGCGGCGGTGGGCCGATCCTGGTCCTCGCGGGCGCCGGCTCGGGCAAGACCCGCGTCATCACCCACCGGATCGCCCACCTCGTCCTCGAGGTCGGCGTGGACCCCTCGCGGATCGTCGCCGTGACGTTCACGAACAAAGCGGCCGGCGAGATGCGCACGCGGGTCGCGCGGCTCCTAGGCGACGCGGCGCTCCCCTCGTGGATCGGCACGTTCCACGCGCTGTGCCTCAGGATCCTCCGCCGCGACGGCCGGAGGATCGGCCTCGATCCGGGGTTCGTCGTCTACGACGCGGACGACCAGCTCGCCGTCGTGCGGCGGATCCTGAGGGACGAGTCGAGCGACGACGCCCCTTCGTCGGCCCGGCCGGTCCTCTCGAAGATCAGCCGCGCGAAGAACGCGATGGTGACCCCGCCGGAGCTGGCCGGCCGCGCCTTCTCGCCCGAGGCGAGGCTGGCGGCGCGCGCGTACGCGCTCTACGAGGAGAGGCTCAAGCGCGCCTCGGCCGTGGACTTCGACGACCTCCTCCTGCGGGCCCTCGAGCTGCTGACCGCCGCGGGGGAGGCGCCTTCCGGATACGCCGAGCGCTGCGAGCACCTCCTGGTGGACGAGTACCAGGACACGAACCGGCCGCAGTACGGCTTGGTGAACGCGCTCTCGGCGGTCCACGGCAATGTCTGCGTCGTGGGGGACGAGGACCAGTCGATCTACCGGTTCCGCGGGGCGGACATCCGGAACATCCTCGACTTCGAGAGGGACCACAAGGGCGCCCGCGTGGTCAGGCTGGAGGAGAACTACCGCTCCACCGGAACCATCCTCGACGCCGCCGGCGCCGTGGTCGCCCGGAACCGGAACCGCAAGGGGAAGAGCCTCTGGACCCGGAACGCCCGCGGGGAGCCGCTGGAGGTCTACCACGCGGCGGACGATCGGTCCGAGGCCAGGTGGATCGCCCGGCGGATCGCGGAGCTGCTCCCGGGGCGCGCCCACGAGGACTTCGCGGTCCTCTATCGGACCAACGCGCAGTCGCGGCTGATCGAGGAGTTCCTCCGCGCGGACCGCCTCCCGTACCAGGTGGTGGGCTCGGTGCGCTTCTACGAGCGGAAAGAGGTGAAGGACCTCCTCGCGTATCTCAAGCTCGCCGCCAACCCCGGCGACGACGTGTCGTTCCGCCGGATCGTGAACGCGCCACCCCGGGGGATCGGCGACGCGACCCTCGAGGTCGTCGAGGGGGCCGCGCGGTCTCGCGGCGTCCCGCTCGGGGCCGCCGCCGCCCTCGTGCTCGGGGAGGGGCTCGCGTCGCCGCGCGCGGCGCGGCCGCTCCGGAGCTTCCTCGATCTCGTCCTGGAGCTGACGAGGCTGGCCGAGCGCGAGCCGGCGGTGCTCCTGCTCGAGAAGCTGGTCTCCGATCTCGGCTACGCCGACTATCTGGCCCGCTCGCACCCGGGCGAGGGCGCCGATCGGATGGACAACGTGCGTGCCCTGATCTCCGCGGCGGCGGAGTACCAGGAGGAAACCGGAGAAGGCCGGCTCCAGGGGTTCCTGGACCGGTCGGCCCTGGTCTCGGATGCGGACGAGGTCGGCGCGCGGCCGGGCATCACGCTCATGACCGTCCACTGCGCCAAGGGGCTCGAGTTCCCGGTGGTCTTCCTGGCCGGCCTCGAGGAGAACCTCTTCCCCCACAGCCGGTCGCGGGATTCCGACGACGAGCTCGAGGAGGAGCGCCGGCTCTGCTACGTGGCGATGACCCGCGCCCGCGAGCGGCTGCTCCTGAGCCGCGCCGAGGTCCGCCGCATCCAGGGCGAGCCGGTCCACGCCGGCCCTTCCCGCTTCCTGTTCGAGATCCCGTCGACGCTCCTTCGCGAGGCCGTCCCGAAGCCCTGGGACCGCCTCGCCGACGGCGGGCCGGAGCGCACGTACCGCGGCACTGCATTCGGCGGCTCCTCCGCCGCCCGCGCCGCGTCGCGCCCACGGGCGGCCGAGCCCACCGCGGTCGCGCCGCGCCACGCCGGTCCTCCGCCCGAGGACGGATTCGCCGTCGGCGCGATCGTGGCCCACCCGAAATTCGGGAGCGGGCGGATCGTGGATCGGGAGGGGATGGGCAAGACGCTGAAGCTGACGATCCACTTCGCCGGGCAGGGCTCGAAGAAGATCCTCCCGGCCTACACGACCCTCGAGGTCGTCTCACGTTGAGGGGCGAGGTCGAGCCATGAAAGCGACGGAAATCAGGAAAGGCATGATCCTGAGAGTGAACAACGATCCCCATCGCGTGCTCGCAATGCAGCACATCACCCCGGGCAACTGGCGCGGCATGGTCCAGACCAAGCTCCGCAACCTGAGGAGCGGCTCCAGCGCCGAGATCCGGTTCCGCTCGGAGGACGAAGTCGACAAGATGAACTTGGACACGAAGCAGATGCAGTACCTCTACCACGATCAGCACGGGTACCACTTCATGGACACGGAAACGTACGATCAGGTGGCCCTGGCCGACGAGGACCTGGGAGACACCATGTCGTTCGTCGTCCCCGAGGCGATGGTCGAGATGGACTGGGTCGAGGGGAAGCCGGTGGGGATCGAGCTCCCCTCCGCCGTGGACCTGAAGGTCGTGGAGACGGCCCCGGGGATCAAGGGCGCCACCGCCTCGGCGCAGCGCAAGCCGGCGATCCTCGAGACCGGCCTCACCATCCAGGTCCCCTCGTTCATCGAGGAGGGGGAGGTCGTCCGAGTCAGCACGCTCGACGGCGACTACCTCGAGCGGGCGAAGTAGCGCCGGGGCGCGGGCGGCCCCGCGATGAGCCCCGAGGCGGCTGCCCGGCGCGCCAGGCTCGCGATCGCCCTCGCGATCGTGGCGCTGACGATCGCGGTCCATGCTCGGGTGCTCGGCGACGGCTTCGTCAACTACGACGATCCCGCCTACGTCACGGAGAACGACCACGTCCGCGCGGGGATCACGCCCACGTCGGTGCGGTGGGCGCTCTCGTCCCCCCTCGAGGGCAACTGGCATCCGGTCACGCTGCTCTCGCACATGGTGGACGTCGAGATCTGGGGGCTCCGCCCCGCGGGGCACCACCTGACGAGCCTGGCGATCCACGCGGCGAACGCCGTCCTGTTGTTCCTGCTGCTCGCGCGTCTCGGGGGGGAAGAGCTGCGGGCGGGCCTGGCCGCCGCGCTCTTCGCGGTCCACCCGCTCAACGTCGAGTCGGTCGCGTGGATCGCCGAGCGGAAGAACGTGCTGAGCACGTTGTTCTGGCTCCTGGCGCTCCTCGGCTGGACGGCGTACGCGCGCCGGCCGGGGCGGGCTCGCTACCTCGGTGTGCTGGCCCTCGCGCTCCTCGCCCTCGCCGCGAAGCCCATGGCCGTGACGCTCCCTCTGACGCTGCTCCTCGTCGACGGGCTCCTGGTCGAGCGGCGCGCACGGCCGGGGGAGATGCGGTCCGCGCTCCTGATCCGGCTCACGGCGGAGAAGCTCCCCTTCCTCGCGGCCTCGCTCGCGTGCGGCGTCGCGACGGTCTGGGCGCAGGCCTCCCACGGCGCGGTGCGGACGGTCGAGGCGTTTCCCGTCGGGGTCCGGCTCGCGAACGCGGCGGTGTCGTCGGCCTGGTACCTGGTCAAGATGGCCTGGCCGACGGGTCTCGCGGTGTTCTACCCTCACCCGGGCGCGGCGATTCCAGGCTGGCAGATCGGCGCGAGCCTCCTGCTCCTCGCCGCCGTCACCGTCTTCGCGGTGAAGTCGGGACGTGGCGCTCGGGCGGCATGGGCCTGGTACCTCGTGACTCTCCTGCCGGTCCTCGGCATCGTGCAGGTCGGCGTCCAAGCTCGCGCCGACCGCTACGCCTACGTGCCGCTGATGGGACCTCTGGCCGCCGTGGTCTGGGCGCTGCCCCCCCGCGGGAAGCTCCGGTCGCCGCGGGCCGCGTGGGCGGCCGGGGCCCTCGGGCTCGCGGCGGTCGTGGGCCTGGGCGCCGTCGCGTGGGTGCAGGAGGGGTACTGGAAGGACAGCGTCGCCCTGTTCGAGCGTTCCGTCGCCGTGACCCCCGACGAGCCGATCGGGCGCGGCAACCTCGGGATGGCCCTGGTCGAGCGTGGGAAGCTGGACGACGCGCTCCTGGAATTCCGGCGCGCGGTCGAGCTTTCGCCCCGCGTCGCGTCGGGACACATGAATCTCGGGAACGCGCTGGCGATGAAAGGGAGTCTGGGCGAGGCGGTCAGGGAGTACGAGGAGGCCTCCCGTCTCGATCCCGGGGATCCTCGCGTCCGATACGACCTCGGGAGGACGCTGGTCCGCGCGGGACGCCCGGCGGCCGCCGAGGGCCCGCTCCGGGAGGCGATCCGTCTCGATGCCGGCCACGCCCGGGCGCATGCGGCCCTCGCGGAGGTGCTCGCCGCCACCGGCCGTCCGGCGGAGGCGCGCCGAGAGGCGGAGGAGGCGATCCGCCTCGCGCCGGACGACCCGGTGGTCGGTGCGGAGGCCCGTCGTCTCGCGCGATGAGCTGGCGCGGCCTCAGACGGTGCAACTCGAGCCCGGATTCACCACCATGGCCTTGCGCCCCGTCGCCTCGACCTTCCTGACGAACTCCCCCGGATCAGCGGCGATGACGTCGAACGTACCGTAGTGCATCGGGATGCACACCCGGGCGTCGAGGAATCCGGCGGCCCTGACCGCGTCGTCGATCCCCATGGTGAAGTTGTCGCCGATGGGGAGGAGCGCGGCGTCCAGGGGCCCCCAGGCCTCCCCGATCAGCTTCATGTCGAGGAACAGGCCAGTGTCGCCGGCGTGGTAGACCTTCTTCCCGCCCATCGTGACCACGAACCCCACCGGGTTCCCCAGCGCCTCGCCGTTCGGCCCGGTCGAGCCGTGGTGAGCGATCGTCAGCTTCACGTGGCCGAACGGGAAGGTGCGGCCGCCCCCGATGTGCATCGGGTGCCCCTTGCACCCCTTCGCCGCGAAGTAGTTGACGATCTCGTAGTTGGCGACGACGAGGGCGCCGGTCCGCTTCGCGATCTCGACCCCGTCCCCGACGTGGTCGCCGTGGCCGTGGGTGATCAGGACGGCGTCGAGCTTCTCGAAGGCGTCGGGGCCGACGTCGGCGTTGGCGTTCCCGGTGAGAAAAGGATCGATGAGCACCCGGTGGCCGCCGTCGTCGAGCTCGAAGCAGTCGTGGCCGTGGTAGTGGAGCCTGAGCATCGCGCCTCCTCCTTTCGGATTCACCTCGCGCCGGCGGCCGCGATCTCCCGGAGCGTCTCGCGCGCGGCCTCGATCGTGAGATCCACATCGGCCTCGCGGTGCGCGGTGGACACGAACGCCGCCTCGAACTGGGACGGGGCCAGGTACACGCCGCGACGGAGCATCCCGTGGAAGAACGCCGCGTACCGCTTCGTGTCCGACCGGGCGGCCGAGGCGTGGTCGGTAACCCCCCCGTCGGTGAAGAACGCGGTCATCATCGAGCCGACCCGGTTCACGGTGGACGGGACCCCGGCGTCCCGGACCGCGCTCAGGAGCCCGGCGGCGAGCCGCCCGGAGACCGCCTCGAGATTCTCGTACGCGCCCGGCTCGTCCATGAGATCGAGGGTCTCGATCCCGGCCCTCATGGCCAGCGGGTTGCCGGAGAGCGTCCCCGCCTGGTAGACGGGTCCCGACGGCGCGACCCGGTCCATCAGATCGGCCCGGCCGCCGTACCCTCCGACGGGCAGGCCGCCGCCGATCACCTTCCCGAAGCACGAAAGGTCCGGCGTGACGCCGTAGAGCGCCTGCGCGCCGCCGGGATGGACCCTGAAGCCCGTCATGACCTCGTCCAGGATCAGGACGACGCCTTCGCGCCGGGTCATCTCCCGAACCGCCTCGAGATAACCGCGGGCGGGCGGGACGACCCCCATGTTCCCCGCGACCGGCTCGAGAATCACGCAGGCGATCCCTCCGCGTCGCGTCGCGAGGAGGCTCTCGATCGCCGCCGCATCGTTGAACGGGACCACGTGGGTGAGCGCGGCGAGGGCCGCCGGCACTCCCGGGCTCCCGGGAATCCCCAGGGTGAGCACACCGGACCCCGCCTTGACCAGGAGCGAGTCCACGTGGCCGTGGTAGCACCCGTCCGCCTTCACGACGCCGTCCCGCCCGGTCGCCGCGCGCGCGAGGCGGATCGCCGACATGGTGGCCTCGGTACCGGACGAGACGAAGCGCACCCGCTCGCACCCCGGGACCCGCCCGCAGACGCGCCGGGCCAGCTCGGTCTCGAGCTCGGACGGGGCGCCGAAGGACGTCCCCTTGCCCGCTTGCTCGCGGAGCGCCGCGACGACGCGCGGATGGGCATGCCCGACGATGAGCGGCCCCCACGAGCCGAGGTAGTCGACGTACTCCCGTCCCGCGGCGTCCCGCACCCGGCAGCCCTGGCCGCTCTCCATGAACAGCGGGGTTCCGCCGACGCCGCCGAACGCGCGGACCGGGCTGTCGACGCCGCCGGGGATGAACCTCGAGGCCTCCTCGAACAGGCGCTCCATCGGTCCGTCGTTCCGGCGGGGCGACGCGCTCATCAACCTCTCCCCCCCGCTCCGTCGGTCCCGGCACCCGAGACCGCCGACCCGTCGTCCTGAGGCCGATCCGCGAACAGGCAGCCCTGGGCGTGGCGCCACTCCGGCCCGGGCAGGTAGTAGCCGCTCCGCCTCGCCGCCTCGAGGATGCGACGGTAGAGGCCCTCGAACCTCGGCGAGTGGTCGAAGTGGCGGAGATGCGCCAGCTCGTGGCAGAGCGTGTCCACGAGGCTCGACTCCTTCAGGAGTCGCCCGGTGGTCGCGTGCCGGAGGCGGATGCGGATCAGTCCGTCCTTGTAACAGATCCCGTAGTGCTCGTTGACGCCGTCCCGCTCCGCCTCGAGCACCGCGTAGCGCAGGCCGAACCTGCGGGCGAGCTCCGCGGCGATCCTAAGGAGCCGATCCATCGTCGCGCCGGCCTCCGACGCACGGGCTGCCCGGGCCGCCGCGACCGCGGCCGCCGGCGGCTTCGGCGCGGGCCTCTGTGCGGGAGCCCGCCGCTCCGCCGGGTTCACCGGCCCGAACAGCGAGAGGGGCGGGCTGGCCTTCCCCCTCCTCCTCCCCGCCGGGCCCATCGCTACCTGAGGAGACGCGCCGCCTCGCGCGCGTGGTAGGTCAGGATCAGGTCGGCGCCCGCGCGCCGGATCGAGGTGAGGATCTCGAGGATGGTCCGCTCCCGCTCGAGCCAGCCCTTCGCGACCGCGGCCATCACCATCGAGAACTCCCCGCTCACGTTGTAGGCCGCCACCGGAACGCCGTAGCCGTCCTTCACGCGTCGGATCACGTCGAGATAGGCGAGCGCCGGCTTGACCATGACGATGTCGGCCCCCTCGTCGAGGTCGAGGCCGACCTCGCGGAGCGCCTCGTCGGAGTTCCCGGGGTCCATCTGGTACGCCCGGCGGTCGCCGAACTGCGGGGCGGAGCCGGCGGCCTCGCGGAACGGCCCGTAGAAGGCGGAGGCGTACTTCGCCGCGTACGCGAGGATCGACACGTTCTGGAATCCGCTCTCGTCCAGCGCCTCGCGGATCGCCGCCACGCGGCCGTCCATCATGTCCGAGGGGGCCACGATGTCGGCGCCGGCCCGGGCATGGGAGACCGCGGTCCTGGCCAGGATCTCCAGGGTGGGGTCGTTCAGGACCTCGCCGTCCTTGACGACGCCGCAGTGGCCGTGGCTCGTGTACTCGCAGAGGCAGACGTCGGTGACCACGACGAGGTCGGGGTATTCCTTCTTCAGGGCCCGTACCGCGCTCTGGACGGCGGCCCCGTCGTCGTGGGCCTCGGAACCCACCTCGTCCTTCCTCTCGGGGAGGCCGAAGAGGATCACCGAGCGGATCCCTTCCCCACGTGCCTCGCCCACCTCCTCCACCACCCGATCCACGGAGAAGTGGTAGTTGCCCGGCATCGCGGAGATCTCGCTCTTGATCCCCTGGCCTGGACGGACGAAGAGCGGGTAGATGAAGTCCGACGGATCGAGTCGGGTCTCCCGAACCATGTCCCGGATGGCGGGGGTTCTGCGAAGCCGCCTGGGGCGGACCACCGGATACATCGGGAAGGCTCCTACTCGTCGGTTTCGGAGAAGAAGAAGAACTCCGCGCAGGGCTGGCTGCAGAAGGTGCGCCCGCTCATGAGGTAGGCATGCTCACCGCAGAAGTACTTGAAGCAGATGGGGCACTTGTGCAGCGAGGTCTCGTCTTCGCTCTTCTTGCACTGGACGCATTCGTGATCGGCCATGGAGTACCTGCGCCCCCTTCTGCCCAATTACGGGCAGATCGACACCCGCGGATTATAGCCGATTCCGCCCTTGCCGCACGACGGAATGCCCTTTCCAACTCGTCTCGCGGCGCAACCTTGACGATATCGCCCGCCTCCGGCTACATTACGGGGACATCGTTCGGAAACCGTGTGCCGGCGTAGCTCAGTGGTTAGAGCGAGGGTCTCATAATCCCTAGGTCGGCCGTTCGACTCGGCCCGCCGGTACCAGCTAACTTACAGAGTGCTTGACGTTGCTGCGCCGCCGCACGACGCGATCCGCGCCTGTCTGATCCTGGGTCGCCGCCTGGGTCGCCGAGTCCGTTCCAAGGACGCGGTCCACGGCCGTGGCGACCCCGCGGAGGTGCTGTGGCGCGAGGTGCACGTACCGCTCCGTGAGGATCGGCGACGAGTGGCCGAGGACCTTCTGCACCGCGGACAGGTGTTCGCCCGCGTGGACCGCCCATGACGCGAACGTGTGCCGTAGCACGTGCAGGCCGAGGCGCTCGAGACCCGCTCCGACAGACGCCTTCCGGGTGGTCTCGCTGACCCAGCTACGACGCTCGCTCGAGCTGTAGTCCTGGCCGCTGGCGTCCACGAGGACGTGCAGCGACAGCCGATTCAGCTCCTTTGCCTGCTCCGCCCGACCAGAGCGGAGGTCCTCGAGAACCGCTTTCGCGGCCTCAGACATCGGCACCGTCCGGGTGCCGGTCTTGGTGTCCATCGGAACGTGCAACACGCCGGCGGAGAAGTCCACGTCGCCCCAAGTCAGTTGCGCCAGCTCCCCGAGCCTCATTCCCGTCGAGACGGCGAGCCGGAGGAAGGGCCGGACCCATGGCGGAGCGGTCGCCTCGAGGCGGTCGAATTCCTCCCGTGTCAGGTAGCGTGTCCGGCCCTTCGACGCCGCCGGCTTCTCTAGATCCGCGGCCGGGTTGCGATCGACGACACCCCAGCGCACCGCGAGGCGGAACATCCGATGCAGGACGCGGAGCCGCTTGAGGATCGTCGTCGGCGACAGCGGCGGGAGGATCGCGCGCTCTCGGTTCAGCTCCTTCTGCTTCCGCTTTCCGAGGACGCGACCCGGCCTCGCGGTCGTCTCGAGCGCCAGGCGGTAGGCGTCGAGGTCCGCCCTGGTGATCTCCTTGAGGCGGCGGGCTCCAAAGTGCTTCACCAGCTCGCGGACGTTCACGGGGTAGTGGTTCGAGCGGCGCCGCCCGGGGTGCTCCGCGAGGAATCGCGCGGCGAACTTCTGGAAGGTCGGGCCCACGGCCCGGACGACGTCGCGCGGATCCCGGTACTGTTCGGAAGCGACCTGACCGAGGCGTTTCCGTAAGAGGCGCCGGGCTTGGCTCGCCTTGAGCCCAGCCTTCTCGACGCGCCGGTGGCCCGGCGTCGTCGGATACCGGATGTAGAACCATTCTCGGCCGTTCTTGTGGCGCTTCGAGAAGATCCCGTCGCCGCACCACACACGGCCGGCCTTGTCTGGTCCGCTAGTCGCCGCGCGGTTCTCGGTGATCACGTTACGCCCCTTTTCCTTCCGGACCTTTGGGCGGCTGCAGCGATTCGCGCCTGGCCCGCGATCGCGCATCGTTCGCGAACGCATCCCGAACTTCCGGGCAGAGCTCCCGGCACTCCTTGCAATTCGGGCAGAGGAGGCAACGCCACCCGGCGTCGGCAAGAGACAAGGCGGGAGTCGTCGTCTGCGCCCGGAACGGGAGGACGGTCGCGGGTTTCTCGCGGCCGACGCGCGCCGCGGGCCGGCGGAGCTTCTCACAGGGGTCCGTCGCCGGACGCGTACAGCGCTCGACGTTCCGGCAGCGCGCGCAGACCTCCAGCCATTGCTCGGGCGGCAGGAATTCGCCGAGGGGGCTGCGCGTCGGGAACCGTATTACCCTCCCCATGGTCACGCCCCGGCATCGGCGTTGGCGTTGAGGCTTGGGAACCACAGCTCGACCGACTGACGGTCCGACTCGATTTCGCTCGAGAGTTGTCGCAACCCACGGATCGACAAGGGGTCCGGCTTCTCGCCTCGCTGCCACTTGTCCGCCACCAGGTCCAGCGCGTTCTCGGCGTCGGACAGGTGCCGGTGAAGTGCGCGGAGATCGTTTAGGATCTCCGTCTCATCGGTGGCGTGGCGGTTGACGGGTCCGGGCCCCAGCAGGTCCGCCAGGATCAGGTACGGGTTGCGGATTGCTCCCTTGCCCTTCGACATCGCTTCCTCCTCGCGCCGCTCGGGCGCATAGACGGTGAGGAGGCACGCAAGAGGGTTCGCGCTGGAGGGAGGTTTGATATCCTTCGCGAAGCCCGCATCGGTGTTACCTCACCGTTTCGGGTTAGGTCCCGCGTCCGGTTGCACGCCGGGCGCGGGGCCGCTTTCACCCGAAACGTACGCCCCTGAGCGCCCCCCGTCAAGTCCCTGTCTCCGGGGGTCCCATCGTATTGCCCGCCCCGCGATCGTCGATCCTGGGCCATCCTGGAGCGCCGATTTTCGCGTCGGCCCGCGGCAAAGGCCGAAACGCGCCCGGCGCTCCGCATCGGACGCCGTGTGGGGCGGGACCGATGGCCCCCGCCCCATCGCGCTAGTAGGTCAGCTCCGGCCGCGCGGACTTCCCGCGGTTGAAGCCGGCGGAGATCTTCCCCGTGGTCGGCGCCGTGCCGGTCACGGTGTAGTACAACCGCCAGTACCGCTTGCGGTTTCCCGCCGAGATCCCCGGGAGCGGGACGGGCTTGTTGAGGGTCAGGCCGGCGAGGAGGACCGCCGTGGTCCAGAGCGTCGCCGCGGTTCCGAACGCGGGATCGTCGTCGCACTGGAGCGCGAACGTGAGCGAGGTCAGGTTGTTGAAGGCCTCGGTGACCTTCGCCCACACGTGCAGGTGCTCACCCGCGCCGAGGTCGGTCGACGTCCTGGCGTCGTAGTAGTCCGTCGACGCCGCGGTGGCCGTGATTGCCTGGTCCCTCGAGAGGTCCATGAGGTCGTCGGTGATCATGCGTTCTCCTTGAGCCGCGCCGGTCTGCCGGTTGCGGTTCGGTTCGGGGACTACCGTGGGTCCAGCACGCCCGCGAGCGGGCCGTGCGCGATGCGGGAGTACTCCTGCCGCTTCTGGTCCTTGCGGGCGTCGAGCGCCGCTCGAGCGGCATCGTCGAGCGGCTCCCACTGGAGGCTCGGCACGTAGTCGTCCGGCACCTCGACCTCGGCCGGCTTGTGGCGGGTCGCCTGAACCACCTCGGCGCACACCTGCCCGTGGCCCTGGCCGTAGGGCTGGTCCTGTCGGTGGATCGTCGCGTCCGTGAAAATACGGTAACGAGCCATCAGCCTTTCCTTTCTCCGCCTCGCTGTCGCGCGGCAGCCACAGAAACGTGTGGAATTGCAGACGTCTGCACTCGGTATCGAGGCGAGCGTGTGGGCGGCGTGCTCACCCTCGCTTCTTCCTCGGCGCGTACACCAGGCCGCGCATGAATTCCCAGACGGAGTGCGGGTGCTCGCGGCCCTTGTAGACGTCCCAGAGGTAACGGCCCGTGATCCTGGGTTGAGAGACCGGGAGGCCGGCCCACGTGGCCGCGACCTCGGCCGTCGAAATTGCCGCTGATCTTCGAGAGGAACGGCGTCATGTCGGCGGTGCCGATCGGGATGCCGGTGGTGCCGACGATCTCGCCGCCGTTCTTCTTGATCTCCGCCGCGTAGGCGTCGCGCGTCGACTGCCCCCACGAATAGTCGGCGTAGGCGATG
>JAIQFR010000064.1 GCA_020073205.1 Terriglobia bacterium | reverse complement strand
CGGGCGGGCCGGCCTGCCCTCGGGCTCGCCGGACGGCGGCCCGGATCCGGGCCAGGAGCTCCCGCGCGGAGAACGGCTTCGCCAGGTAATCATCGGCCCCCAGCTCCAGCCCCAGCACCCGGTCCGCCTCCTCCCCGCGGGCGGTCAGGACCAGGATCGGTACGTCGGAGCGCTCGCGAAGCTGCCGGCACACCGAGAGGCCGTCCAGCCCCGGGAGCATCAGGTCGAGGAGTACGACGTCGTAGCGGCGACGCCGGGCCTCCTCCAGACCACGGGCGCCGTCCGCGACGTGCGTGACGGCGACCCCGTGGCCCGAGAGGTATTCGGCGGTCAGCCTCGCCAGGCGCAGGTCGTCCTCGACGAGGAGCGCGGCCAGGATCGGCTCGGTGGTCACGCTCGAATGATAATCACTTCTCCCCGTGCATCGCCTCCAGCCGCTCCGTCAGCACCCGCCTCTGCTCGGGGGTCAAGGTGTCGTGAACTTCCACCACCCCGTCCACCGCGGCGTGGAGCACCCGGCGAAGGTCCTCCATGCGCGTCCACCAGCGCGTGCAGGCGGGCGGCGTCCATCCTGTCGGCGTCCCACTGCCGCTTGAACTCCTCGTGGGTCGCCGCGTGCTCCGCGTGCAGGGCCTGGGCCTGGGACATCACCCGGTCCTTCACCGCCAGCACCCGGCCCCGCTGCTCGTCGCTGACCCCGAGGCCGTCGAGCGCCCCGTCCACCAGCCAGGCCACCATCTGGGGCACCGCCAACGGGCCTTCGGCGCCGTGGGGCCCGTGTCCGCCGTGTCCGCCGTGGTCCGCCGTCCCCGCCACCGCCACCAGGCCGACGGCCAGCGCGAGGCCCGCCGCACCCAGGATCATCGTCGTGGTCTTCATCGGAACCCTCCGCGTTCGGGCCGCGGCCCCATGCCGCCGCCCACGGGATCGAGTGTGCCTCGGGGAGGTGCGGCAATCGTGCAGGACATGTGCGGAAGTGTGCGCGGGAGCCTCGCGGGCGCTCCTTCGAGTCGATCGCGGCGGGATGGGCAGACTCGGATCGGTCACGCACCGGTGGCCGCCAAGAGACGATCGGACCGGAGAGGCAGGCCGCCCGCCGCGGATCGGACCTCGTCAGCCGCACGCGGATCCGCCGCAGGTGCAGTCGAGGCACCCGTGCTCGGCGCAGGTGCCGCAACTGCGCTCGACCTGACGTCGAAGCGCCTCGCGCGCCCGGAACAGCCGCACGGAGGCGTTGTTCGGGGTGACGCCCTTCTCCCGTGCGAAATCCTTCACGCTGACGCCGTCCAGCTCCACCCGGTGGAGCGCCTCCGCGTACTCCGGCTTCAGCGTGTCGAGCAGCGCCGTGGCGCACTCGCAGACGGTCTTCATCAGCTCGGGATCGACCGACGGCTCGGCCCCGGCCGCGGCATCGTCGAAGATCCGCCGCTCGGAGCTTCGCCGGCGCCAGTGGTCGGCCAGCGCGTTGCGAAGCGAGCGGTAGAACCACGCGACGACCGACTCCTGATCGCGGAGCTGGCCCGCACGGGCCAGGCCGCGCACGAAGGCATCCTGCAGGATGTCCTCCGCGACGTCCCGCGAGCCGACGCGACGCTCGAGGAACGCGAGGAACCGGCGGTGGTTCTCGACCAGCACCGCGACGATTCCCGGCGACACGGCGAGCGTCTCTGGGTCGGGCGGGCCTGCGGCCTGGCTCCCATCCATGAAAGTGCCTCCCGGACGAACGGAATCGGGGCCCCGCGACGAGGATACGCCGCGGGGCCCCGAGAGCGCTTCAGCACCCACAGTCGCACCGGGTCGGCTGACCGGTAGACCGGCCGTCCTCGCAGCAGGCCGCCCGGACCAAGGGCTCGGTCTCTGGGCGGAGGACGCGGGGGGAGCAAGTGCAGGCGGTTCCGCAGGAGCAGAAGTCCTGGGTCGGGTTCGACATGGGGAGCTCCTTTCCTTTCGAGGCGTTTCACCGGGTCCGCCTTCGTGGTGGTCCCGCTTCGGCGCCGCTCACCCATGCGGACGCAGAGGTGCCGCGAGTCTTACACCCTCGGTGGACCTCCCCTCAGAATCCCACGGCCTTGGGGCCATGGAGGTTCGAGCCCTGTCCCCGACATCGACGTCGCGAGGACTCCCAGGCCTATCTCCGCTCTCCATGCTTCTCACCCAGCCGCGACTTCAGCCGTTTCGCCCAACTCAGCGACACTGCGATCTCGCGCCGTTCCGAAACCCCTCTCGGCGGGCGGGCGAAGAGGAACCGGTCGTGGACCGGGTCGTACTCGTACTCGCGGAGCGAGCTTTCCGTCGGTGTCGGGGGCACGTCGAAGAGGGGCTCGGCCGGTCCGATCGAGAGGTCGTCGCCGCGTGCGGCGAGGGGCACGCGCATCAGGATCTCTCCGGTTACGACGAACAGCTCGCGTTTGTCCCGTCCCCAGCGGACGCCGCCGCCCTGGTTGTTGGTGAGCTGCCAGCTTCCTCCGCTCCCGTCCAGGCGCCGCAGGCACACCTCCTCTCGGTGCGTCCTGTTCGTCACGTCGGTGAGCCACTTGCCGTCGGGCGACAGGGTGCCGGCCATTTCGTACCCCCCGCCCTCGGCGGGGATCTCCCGGGACGCGGCGGCGCCATCCACCGCGGCGAGGTGCAGGCGGCCGTCCCGCTTCCCGAAGTCGCTGTAGATCACCTCGCGACCGTCGGGCGTGACGCCGGTGACGAACACGGGATTCGCGGCCCGGGCGATCTCGCACTCCCCGCCCGCGCCGTCCAGCCGGCGCACGACGACCGAGTCACCCCCTTCGGAATTGGCGCGCGGGTATACGAGCCGAACGCCGTCGGGAAGCCAGACGCCGAGGCCGCTCTGACCGCCGTGGGTGAGCCGGTTCATCGCGCCGGTACGGAGGTCGACGAGCCACAGGTCCGAGGCGCCGCCTCCGGACCCGGATTGGACGAGGGCTCGCAAGCCGTCGGGAGAGACCCGGAAGCCCAGATGAGGCGGGCGGAGGCTTCCGCCAAAGCGTGAAGGCGAGGGCGACCACGGCCACCGCGGCGAGAACCCGCGCGATGAGCGCTGCCCGACGCGCCGGTGCCCGACCCGGTCGGCGACCCGGTGGCGAGCCGCTCGGGCTCAGAGGAGAATCGGAACGCTTGGAGGATGTGGGAGGGGGGTGGGCGGCGCGACGCCCGGGTCCGTCACCGGACCTCGGCCTCGGATCATGGGCCCGAACGTCGGGCCCGGCGATCGTCGAACAGGAGGAGACATGGCACCCTCGATATCGCGCGCGCGAAGCGCCGCTCGAGGCGTATGGATACGAGCGGGCGTGCTCGGCGTCGTTCTTCTCGGGGCGCTCTCGGCGGGTCGCGCGGCGCAATGCCCCGACGCGGACCACGACGGCTACGCCGCGTGCACCGTTCCCGGATGCGACCCGACGGGCCTTCTGTGCGGCGATTGCGACGACACCCGTCAGGAAGTGAATCCCTCCCGGGTCGAGGTCTGCAATCAACGGGACGACGACTGCGACGGCATCACGGACGAAGGGTTCCCTTCGCTCGCCGCCGGCGTGCGCGTCACGGATCCCACCGGCGCGGCGGGCGATCGGTTCGGGAGCGCGGTGGCGGGCATCCCCGATGTCACCGGCGACGGGCGCCCCGATTTTCTCGTCGCGAGCCGGCTCGACGACAGCCCGACGATCGACCGCGGGAGCGTGACGCTCTTCTCTGGCGCCACGCGGACGGTCGTGTGCCGGATGATCGATCCTCTCGGCCTGTCCGGGGACTCTCTCGGGTGGTCCCTGGCCGTGACGCCGGACCTGAACGGGGACGGCGTTCCGGACGTCGTCGCGGCGGCGCCGTTCGACGACAATCCCAACACGCCGAATTCCGGAAGCGTCGTCGCGTTCAGCGGCGCGAACTGCGCCTCGATCCGGAAGTGCGTCGATCCGAGCGCGGCGAGCAACGACTTCCTCGGCTTCGGAAACAACCCGGGAAATGTCGGCGGAAACAATTGGTATGGCGGGGGCGTGGCGTCCGTGGGGGACCTCGACGGCGACGGTGTTCCCGAGATCGTCGCGGGTGTTCCGTACAGGAGCGGCGCGTTCTCGCAGCAGGGGGAGGTGATCGTGTTCTCGGGAGCGACCTGCGCCGTCCTCCGGCGTTTGCAGGACCCGAGCCCGTCGACGCAGGCGTTTCTCGGGGCCGCGGTCCTGGGAACGCCCGACCTGACGGGCGACGGGGTTCCCGACATCGTGGCCGGGGAGCCGAACGACGATACCGCGGGAGTCAACGCGGGCTCCGTGCTCCTGTTCTCGGGAGCCGACGGGAGCTTCGTCGCCCGGATGCTCGATCCCCAGGGGGGCGCCGACGACAACCTGGGCCAGGCGCTCGCCATCTACCCCGACATCACCGGCGACGGCGTCGTCGAGATCGTCGCCAGCGCGCCCTTCGACGACACCCGGTCGGGGGTGACCTCCGACGGGAGCGTTCTCCTCCTCGACGGGCGTCTCCACACGCGCATCTCGAAGATGACCGACCCGGCCAGCGCTTCCTCGGATTGCATCGGGCTCTCGCTCGCCGTTTGGCCGAACCGGACGACTCCCGGACGACCGTGGATCGCGGCGGGAGCTCCATTCGACGACACCTCGGCCGGAAACGACGCCGGCTCGGTGCTCGTCTTCGACACCGGCACGGGCGCCGTGGTCCAGCGAATCACGGACCCGGTCTCGGCCTCGGCCTTCGACCAGTTCGGCTCCACCGTCTCGGCCTCCGTCGACCTCAGCGGCGACGGGGAGCCCGATCTGCTCGTGGGCTCGATCAGCAAGGATCTCCTGCCTTCTCCGGGACAGGACGCGGGGATCGCTTCGATCATCGGGACCGAGGCGGATTGCGACGGTGACGGGTTCACGCCCTTGGGAGGCGACTGCAACGACGCCAGCGCGGCGCAGGCCCCGGGGCACGTCGAGCTCTGCGACGGGGTCGACAACAACTGCGACGGCTCGATCGACGAGCCCGGAGATGCCGACGGCGACGGTGTCACGAACTGCGCGGACAACTGCCAGCTCGTCGCCAATGCGAGCCAGGCGAACCAGGACGGCGATGCCTTCGGGGACGCCTGCGACTGCGCGCCGGCCGATCCCACGAACGCGCCCCCATTGGAGATCGGCGGCAGCCTCCGCCTCGGCCGGTCGGGAGGGGTGGCGAACCTGGCCTGGGACGATGGGGGCTCGGGCGGCACGTTCGTCGTCTACCGTGGCGAGGAGCCGCCGCCGGGCGCGCCGTGGCAATACGACGAGACCTGTCTGGGCACGGCGAGCGTCCCGTCGCTCTCGGATCCGAATCCGCCTCAGAACGCGGTCGCCTGGTACCTGGTCGGGCGGCGCGGGTGCGGGGATTCGGTCATCGGCCGCGACGGGACCGGGGCTCCGGTACCGGTACCCAGCACCTGTCCGTGACTCGCGCTCGTCGGTCCGAGGCGGGGCTTTTCGTCCCTCGCTCGATGCGCGAGGCTCCGGCGCTGGATCGTCGTGCGGTAACTCCGCCGCCAGTAGCCCGGGGTCCCCGACGAGATCCTCGACCTCGAGCTCGGGTGCAGTCTGTCCCGTCGGCGTGAGCGGCTCCACCGAACCCCTCGCTTCGCATGGTAGACTCTGTGAAATGTCCGCCCCGAGCACCTGCCCGAACTGCTCGAGTGTCCTCCCTGTCGGGAGTCGCTTCTGCGGGTCCTGCGGTCAGGCGGTTTCACCCTCGTCCGCGCTGCCGACGGAGAACCTCCAGCGCGGCGCCGGCCCGGCGGCGCGGCGCCCGGTCCCGTCTCACTTCGGGCCGGCGGAGGCGCGGTTCGTTCCCGGCGTCGTCCTCGCCGGCCGCTACCGGATCGTGGGCCTGCTGGGCAAGGGGGGCATGGGGGAGGTCTACCGGGCCGACGACTTGAGGCTCGGGCAGCCCGTCGCCCTCAAGTTCCTGCCGCCGGGGTTCGACGCGGACCCGGAGCGTCTCCAGCGCTTCCTCAATGAAGTGCGGACCGCGCGCCAGGTCTCCCACACCAACGTCTGCCGGATCTACGACGCCGGCGAGGCCGACGGGCACCATTTCCTCTCGATGGAGTACGTAGACGGCGAGGACCTGGCATCGCTCCTGCGCCGGATCGGGCGCCTTCCGAAGGACAAGGCGATCCAGATCGCGCGGCAGCTCTGCGCCGGACTCGCGGCCGCGCACGACGTCGGCGTCCTGCACCGGGACCTGAAGCCCGCGAACGTCATGATCGACGGCCGAGGGCGGGCGCGAATCACCGACTTCGGCCTCGCCGGGTTCGCCGGGGAGATCGGCGGCGAGGAGATCCGCTCCGGAACGCCCGGCTACATGGCGCCGGAGCAGCTCGCGGGACGGGAAGTCTCCGTGCGCAGCGATCTCTACTCGCTCGGACTGGTCCTGTACGAGCTGTTCACCGGCAAGCCGGCCTTCAGGGCGTCGTCCTCCGGCGAGCTGCGGCGCGTGCAGTCCGAGACGACGCCCGCGTCTCCTTCCAGCCTGGTCGAGGGGTTCGACCCGGCGGTGGAGCGAGTCATCCTTCGCTGCCTGGACGCGGATCCGGCGCGCCGGCCATCCTCGGCCCTTTCGGTCGCCGCCGCCCTGCCCGGCGGCGATCCGCTCGCGGCCGCCCTCGCCGCGGGGGAGACGCCGTCTCCGGAGATGGTGGCCGAGGCGGGAGACCGGGGCGCGGCGTCGCCGGCGCTCTCCTGGGGCGCTCTCGCCGTCTTCATCCTGGCCGTCGCCGCCGTGTTCGCGCTGGCGCCGCGCACCTCACTCGTGGGGATGGTCCCGCTGGACAAGCCTCCCGAGTTCCTGCAAGAGCGCGCGCGGGAAATCCTGGCGCAAGCCGGCCACGACCGGAAACCGGCCGACAGTCTCTTTGCCTTCGAGGCGAATCGGCACTACCTCGAGGACGTGCTCCGCCGTGAGGGCGCGGGCGTCAACCGGTGGGACGTCCTCCGGTCGGCCCCGCCCAGCGGGATTCGCTTCTGGTACCGAGAGAGCCCGCGGGAGCTGGCGCAGATCAACGGGGCCACGATCGGAGACTGGCTGACCGATCCTCCGGACCTTACGCCTGGAATGGCGCGGGTCGGTCTCGATCCCGATGGACGCCTGATCTCGTTCCTGGTCGTTCCGGGAGAGCGAGCCACGCCGGCACCGGCGCCGGCCGAGCCGGACTGGGGACCACTCCTGCGAGCGACCGGCGTCGATGCGACCACGCTGGCGCCTTCACAGCCCGAATGGGCTCCGCCGGTCTTCGCGGACCGGCGCGCCGCCTGGACGGCGTCTTGGCCGGGCAAGCCGGAGATCCACCTGAGGATCGAGGCGGCCGCGGCCGGCGGGAGACCGGTGTCGCTGCGGGTCGTCGAGCCCTGGACCCGCCCCGCGGAGGAGCCTCCGCCGCCGGAAGGCTTCTGGCATCGAGTCGGGCGGCTCGTCAACACCGTCTGGTTCATCGCCGTCGTCATCGTCGCGGGGATCGTGGCGCTACGGAACGTTCGCCGGGGCAGGGGAGACCGGCGTGGCGCCCTCCGGCTCGCGCTCTACCTCGGAGCCGCACGCATGACGTGGTTCCTCGGAGCGCACCACGTGGCGTCGGCCTCCGAGCTGGACCTCTTCATCGGTCATCTCTCGTACTCCATGCAGCGGGTGGGGCTCGCCTACGTCTTCTATCTGGCCGTCGAGCCGTATGCCCGGCGGCTTTGGCCGCGGATGCTGGTCTCGTGGGTGAGGGTGCTGGAGGGGCGCTTCCGGGATCCCCTGGTGGGCCGCGACCTCCTGATCGGAAGCGCGGCCGGCGCGCTCGGCACGCTCCTGGGGCACCTCTCGATGCGTATCCCGGAGGCGCTCGGCGGCGCACCGGCGCTACCGCTCTGGAACGCGTGGACCCTCGAGCCGCTCCGAGGAACCGTGCCGGCTCTCGTGGCCTTTGCTGGCATCCACACCCAGCAGTTGTTGGAGATGATCTTCCCCGTGACGACGCTTCTGATCTTCCGGCTGCTGCTGCGACGCACCGGTCCGGCGCTCGTCGCCGTCTCTCTGCTGGCGCTGGTGCTGCTCTACCCCGACTCGGGGAGCATCCCGGGGTACATCGTGGCGACGCTCCTCTTCCTGGCGATCTTCTGGCTGGTCCTGTTCCGGGCCGGTCTGTTGGCCCTCGCGACCATGTTCTGCGTCTCCTCGCTGATCGACCAGATGCCGCTCACGCCGCACCCGGCCGGCTGGTATCTGGGGGCGATGCTCCTGGCGCTCGCCTTCATCGCTGCCCCGGCGCTCTACGGGTTCTGGACTTCGCAGGCGGGACGGCCGATCTTCCGCGACGAGATCCTGGAGCCGGCGGCCGAGCGCTGAGCGATCCCGGATCCCGCTGAGCCGACCCGAGCCTGCGCGCTCACGTCGGAGGCAACCGATGGACACCGCCACTCTCCTCGATCGAATCCGCCGCGGGCGCACCGACCTGATGGTGGAGCTCCTGCGGCATCCCGACTGGCGGGCGCTCCTCCGCGAAGGCGAGTACACGCCGCTCCAGTGGTGCGTCTACTACAACGATGTCACCGCCATGCGAGCGGTGCTCGCCGCCGGCGGCGACCTCGGCAGCATCGACCTGAACGAGGAGCTCGGCCATGCCTCCTTCTTCGGGCACTGGAAGGTTTGCGACTTCCTCATCCTCCACGGCGCCGACGTGAACCACCGGACAGAGAGCGGCGAGACGCCGCTCCACAACGCCCTCGCCAAGGCGGGGCGGCCCTACTTCCTCTACGTGGTGCGGCTCCTGGTGGAGCACGGCGCCGACGTGAACGCGCGCACGGTTGCGGGCAGGGAGACCGCCGCCTTCATGCGCGACGTGCGCACCAAGAGGGAGACGCCGCTCCATCGCGCGGCCGCCTACGCCGACGCGGCGACCCTCCGGTTCCTCCTCGGCCACGGAGCCGACCGCGAGGCCCGCGACGCGAACGGCGACTCGCCGCTCACCTGGGCGAGCGAGCACCAGCGTCCGGGCGCGATCCTCGCGATGCTGGCGTTCCCGCCGCACCGCATCGGCCTGGGAGCGCGGACCACGATCACCAGCGACCACGGCGCCGGTTGGGGCAACGGGATGGAGTGGCATTTCCTCGGCGACTACCTGCCGGAGAGCAACACCCGGTCGTAGCGACGTCCGGCGGAAGGTGGCGAGCGTCGCTACCCCATGTGATCCTCGCAAGCGTGGATCGGCTTCCTCGCCGACCTCGATGCGTGCTCCTCACCGCTCGTCCGATTCCGCCAGCGCCTGCAGCTGGTCCAGCGTCGCGGTCCAGCCTTGCTTCGCCCCCCTGGTGTGGGGCTCGGTCTCCGGGGTGAGCGCCGAGAAGGTCTGGCGCACCGTCAGCTTGGTCTTCTTCCCCTCCTCTTCGAAGGTGACCGTCGTCCGAATCTGATCGACCGGCCCATAGGGGAATTCCCCCGTCCAGACCAGCCTCGAGGGCGGCACGATCTCCCGGTAGACACCGGTGAACGGGTGCTCCACGCCCTCCGGGGCGCGCATCGCCATCCTGAAGCGGCCGCCGGGACGGAAGTCCATCTCGCAGAGCGGAAGTGTGTAAGGATGCGGCGCGAACCAGCGTGTGAGCCGCGCGGGCTCCGACCAGGCCTCGAAGACCCGCTCGCGCGGCGCGTCGATGAGGCGAGTGATGACGATCTCGCGATCGGTGTCGTTCGGAGTGTTCTTGTCGGCGGTCATGTCAGGGGTTCTCCTCGAGATAGCGCTCGAGGGCGTCGAGGCGATCATTCCAGAATCTCCGGTGGTGCTCGATCCAAGCTTCGGCCTCCCTCATCCGCTTCTGCTCCAGGCGGCAGCGGTGCTCGCGCCCGTGCTTCTTCCGCGAAAGCAAGCCGGCCTTCTCCAGAATGCGCATGTGCTTGCTGATCGCGGGTGCCGAAACCTCGAAGGGCTTGGCGAGCTCCGCGATGGTCGCCTCGCCCGACGACAGGCGCGCGAGGATTCCGCGGCGGATCGGATGCGCGAGGGCGCCGAAGGTGAGATCGAGCTGACGTCGACTATAGTTAACCATAAGGTTAAGTATGGATCATGCCTCGGAGGACGTCAAGCCCTCGCCTTCGACGCAGCGATGCACCGGCTTGACGGGAGTCACGATTCCCGTTGACGGGTTACTTCGTCGCCGCGAGCCGCTTCAGCTCGTCGAACCAATCGAGGACGACTTCCACGTGGTCCACCGCGCGGTCGGGATGAACCTGCTGGATGCGCAGGAAGCGGCGCCCGTCGGCCGACACGTCGTAGGGGGTGTTGCCGTTGCTGTTCGGCCGGAACCGACCCTCGAGCAGCACGTGCGGCTGGCCCGTGGCAAGCGCCGGCTCCGAGGCGACGTCCACCGCCATGAGCTTGTCACCGAGGATGTAGAACAGCTCGCGGCCGTCGCGAGACCAGAGCGGCTCGGTGCCGCCGCCGTTCGAAACCTGCAGTCGGGGGCCCGGCCCCGGAAACGGCTGGACGTAGATCTCCGGCAGGCCGGACACGTCCGACAGGTAGGCGAGCCACTTGCCATCCGGAGAGACGCGCCCGTTGATCGCGCGTGTCGACTCCCGGGCCAGCGGTTGGGCGGTGCGTTCGCCGTTCAGACGAAGCCTCCACAGGGTGGTCTCGCCGCGCGTCTGGGCGCCCCCCTCCGTGAACAGAGCCCATTGGCCGTCGGGCGAGACCGAGGTCGGGGTCTGTACCACGCCCTCCTTGGTGGTCAGCCTCTCTTCGTCGCCCGTTCCGTCGGCCGCCTTCCAGTAGACGTTGCGCTGGCCATTGCGGGTGCCGCGATAGACGAGGCGCCGGCCGTCCGGAGTCCAGACCGGAGCCTGGCTGCTGCCGCCGCTCGTCACGAACGGCGTCAGCGTGTGGCGCGAGAAGTCGTAGAGCCAGAGGCCCGTGGTCCCCTCCATGACCTGCACGGCCGCCTGGCGTCCATCCGGCGAGATCGAGACGCGCTCGGGCAGCGGCAGGGCCTCCGTTCTTCCGGCGCGATCGATCCAGAGCAGCCGCTGGGCGTACCGCGCCGCGCCCCCGGGCAGATACACCAGCGTGCCGTTGTTCGCCACCGCGTAGTCCGCCGCACCTTCGTTCTCGAGACGGGGACGCTCCGGAAGCGAGACGGGCACCTCGCCGCCGAGGTCGGTTTGCGACGGGCGCCACGGCACCGCGAACAGGCTGTCACGGCGGGCGTAGAGGAGATAGCCGGCGGCCGCGTAACGCGGGGTGTCGCCGCCGGACAGGAGCACGCGGCGCTCACCCGTGGCGATCGACTGCGCCACGATCTGCCGCTCGTCCGCGCCCGGACCGGTCCAGATCGTGTAGAGCAAGGACCGACGGTCCGGCAGGGCGTGCGGCCATCGGTGGCTGATCTCGCCACTGGCACGATCCGTCCGGGTCAGCTCCGTCGCGGCCCCTCCCGACGCCGGCGCCATCCAGATGCCGGAGAAATTGGTCGGCGCGAAGTAGATGTTGCCGTCCGCGCCCCAGCTTCCGCCCCGAGGATCGGCGGCGCCGCCGCAGATCACCTGGAGTCCCGCGCCGTCGACGGCGACCTTCTTCAGCCTCCCCTCCGCGAAGAAGGCGATCCACTGGCCGTTGGGAGAGAAGAACGGCATGGTCGCGCCATCCGTGCCGGCCAGCGCGACCGGATCCATCTCGGAGAGCCTGCGAAGGAAGAGCTGGGGCTTTCCGTCCCGCCGGCCGACGTAGGCCAGCACGGAGCCATCGGGCGACAAGGCCAGCGGCAACCGGTTGGTGTCGGTGAACTCGTCGCCGTCGGGGAGGGCGATGGCGAGATGGGAGTGGCCGCCGGAGCCGGAAGGCGCGGCGGCCGGGGAGAGCAGGCGCATGACGCCCGCCGTCGCGAGCACCGCGACGGCGGCGATGCCCAGGGCGGCGGGCAGGCCGATCGATCGCGGGCCGGCCGGGGCCATCGCGGCCGGTGGGGCGGCCGGGGGCTCGTTCTCGTCGAGCTCGAGCCGCGCGTCCCCGATGGCGCTCAAGCGCCGCCGCGGGTCCTTCTCGAGACAGCGGCGCAGCAGCCGGCGCAGCGGCGCCGGCAGATCCGCGGGAAGCGCCTGCCAGTCCACGTCCTCCTTCAGAACGCTCGCCAGGGTGATGGAGACGTCTTCGCCGTCGAACGCCCGCCGGCCCGCCAGCATCTCGTACAGCACGACGCCGAAGGCCCAGATGTCGGCGCGCCGGTCGACCGCTCTGCCGCGGGCCTGCTCGGGGGCCATGTAGGCCGCCGTGCCGAGGATCATGCCGAGCTGCGTCGCGCGGGCCGTGAGCGTGGGGGAGTTCATGACGTTCCCGCCCGACGCGCCCACCGGGTCCATCGCCTTGGCGAGGCCGAAGTCGAGCACCTTCACCGTGCCGTCCTGACGCACCTTGACGTTCGCGGGCTTCAGATCGCGGTGGATGATCCCCTGCTCGTGAGCCGCCTCGAGCGCGTCGGCGATCTGCCGCGCGATGGGGAGGGCCTCGGCTAGCGGCATCGGCCCGCGCGCGATGTGCGCGGTCAGCTCCTCGCCATCGACCAGCTCCATGGCGAGCGCCCGCACGTCGCCCGATTCCTCCAGGCCGTAGATCTGCGCGATGTTCGGGTGGTTCAGGGAGGCGAGCGTCTGCGCCTCGCGCGTGAACCTCGCGAGACGGTCGGGCTCGTTCGCGAAAAGGTCGGGCAGGACCTTGATGGCGACGTCGCGGTTGAGCTTCGTGTCGCGGGCGCGGTAGACCTCCCCCATGCCTCCCGCGCCGATCTTCTCGACGAGCCGGTACTGGAGCAGGGAATCGCCTGGGGACATCGTTCGATTCTACCGCAGGGCCGGCGCTCGCGCCTCGATCCCTGTCGGAATCACCTCGGCCGCGTGCTCGCGCTCCTGCACGAGAAGCCGGATGCGCCGTGGACGCTCGAGCGCCTCGCCGATGACGCGGCGATGTCGCGCTCGGCACTCGCCGACCACGAGCTTCCCGCCATCGAGCTGGATGATCTCGGCAAGTGGGACCCGGTCCGTACCGAGGGCGACAAGAGCCGATGGGACGTCGCGAGCGGCGCCAAGGAGTACACTGCCGAGCTGTCCACCGCCCGGGCGGACTAGCGGTCGAAAGACGACGCCAGGCTTATGATCCTCGCTCGAGGCCTGGCGAGGGACACCGAAGTCGACCTCGGGGATCCGCGACCGCGGAGCGCGCACGAGGGCCGAAGAGCCGGAGATCGAATTGGAGAAGCTCCACGAGAGGATCGCGTTGACGACGGCGATCCTGGCCGCATCGGTGCTCTCGACGTCCGCTCGGAGCGCGCCGAGGGAACCCTTCCGCCTTCCGGACGACGCCGGGATCCGGGACCGGCTCCGCGCCTACGTCGACGACGCGAAGGCGGCTCCGGGGGTCGTCGTCGGCGTGCTCGAAGACGGCCGCCGGCGCTTCGTGGCGTACGGTCGCTCGGGAATACCGGGGCACCCGGAGCTCGACCGGGCGACGTACTTCGAGATCGGGTCGATCACCAAGGTCTTCACGGGCCAGCTCCTCGCGGACGCCGTGGAACGGGGAGAGGTGCGGATCGACGACCCGATCGGCGGGTTGTTCCCGCCGGAGATCCGGCTCGCGGTCGATCGCGCCGCGATCACCCTGGAGGACCTCGCGACGCATCATTCCGGCCTGCCCCGGATCGCGCTCGACCTTGGCCCGCTCCTTCGCGGGGTGATGTCCCGCGATCCCTACGCGGGCAGCACCGCTGACGAGCTGTTTCGCTCGGTGGCGAAGGTCCCCGGGCGATTCCTTGGGGTCCGCGGCCGTTTCTCGTATTCGAACCTCGGCATGGCGGTGCTGGGGCAGCTTCTCGCACGACGCGCGGGCCGGAGCTTCGAAGGGCTGCTCCGCGAGCGCGTCCTCCGTCCGATGGAACTCGACGACATCGTCGTCGGGCAGGCCGACCCGCGCTCCCACGCCGTGGCGCGTGGGCACCTCGAGAACCTGCGGCCGGCGGCGGCCTGGCATCTCGATGCGTACGCCCCCGCCGGCGCGCTCTCCGCCACCGCGGAGCAGATGCTCGCTTTCTCGGCGCGGGCGCTCGCAGGGGATCCTCCGGCACTTCGTGAAGCGGAGCGCTCGCGGCGCCCCGCGGGCGACTCCGCGGGGTCAAGCATCGGACTCGGCTGGCTCCATCGAAGCGTGAAAGATCGCGACGTGATCTGGCACAACGGCGGCACCGGCGGCTTCCGAACCTTCCTCGCGATCGTCCCCGAAGAGCGATGCGGCCTCGTCGTCCTCACGAACGGGATGGGCGACGCCGATTCCCTCGCGCTCGCCCTCCTGGACCCGGCGCTGCCCTCGCCGCGATCGCGACGGCCGAGATGGGGCGCGGTCGCTCTCACCCTTTCCGCGATGGCGATGCCGTCGCTCGTCCTCGCGGGCTTCATCCGGCGGAGACGCCGGCCGCGGGGACCGGTCCCTCCCCTCGACCGTCTCGGCCTGGCCGCGACGCTCGCCACGAGCGCGATCGTCCTCCTCGCGGCGGCGCGCTGGGGAGCGTGGGCCGACCTTCCGTTCGCCCTTGGGTGGGCCTCGGTGGCGGTCGGCTCCGTGATCGGGATCGCGGCGTGCTGGGAGGCCCGTCACCTCGCCTGGTGCGAGCCGGCGGCGAAGCCGCGGCTGCGCTGGCGCGTCCTTGGCCTCGCACTGAGGGCCGGCGCTCTCCTGTTCCTCGCGACGTGATTCCACGCGACGCACCGCAGGCGCGCTCGAGCGCCCGGGGGATCCCCGACCGCCTCAGGGTCCCTCGACGACGAAACCCGCCTAGTGCTGGGGCGACGTGTCGAGCCGCCGGGTGCGTCGATCGCGGAGGATCTCGAGCGACGCGACCCTCGCGGCGTCCGTCCCCGGACACGCGCCCCCCCGGCCGTGCCTTCCCACAATCTCGCGTCCACCGTGGCGAAGTTGGGCTAGCATGAGCCCGGCGGGGAGTCGGAGGCTTTCTTGGCCGATGACCATCCCCGCGACGCGCCCAAGGGCGGGGGAACCCCGGGGCAGAGGAGAGAGCGCCATGAAATGCCGGATCGTGGGACTGATCGCCGTGTCGTTGGTGTTGGTATGGGCGGCCTACGATCGGCCGGCGGCGCAGGCGGGCTCGTCGTATCCCGCCGCCGCAGACCAGCAGCCACCGATTCCGCCCGAGGAGCAGCCGGCCGGGTCCGAGGTGCTGACCCGCGGCCCCGTGAACGAGGCGTTCGATGAGCCGGTCAGTTTGCAGGCCGAGGCCGGTCTGGTGGCACCAAGCGAGCCGCCAGCCAACATCGAGGAGGTCCCGCCCGCCGACCGGCCGCAGGACGACCGCTATGTCTGGGTCCCGGGCTACTGGAGCTGGGACGCCGACAGGAACGACTTCATCTGGGTGAGCGCATGCTGGCGCGTCGCTCCGCCGAACATGTACTGGGTGCCCGGCTACTGGACGCCTGTGACCGCCGGCTGGGAGTGGGTCGCGGGCTTCTGGGCGCCCGTCAGAGCGCAGGCCATCGACTACCTGCCGGCGCCGCCGGCGACCGCGGACATCGAGCCGCCGGGTCCACCGCCGGCCCCGGACCGCGCGTGGGTGCCCGGCTGCTGGTACTGGTCGCAGGACCGCTATGTCCGGCGGCCGGGCTACTGGATCCGGGAGCAGCCCGGCTGGGTGTGGGTGCCGTCCCACTACCACTGGAGCCCGCGGGGCTACGTCTTTGCCGAAGGGCACTGGGACTACGCCGTGGAGCATCGTGGCGTGTTGTTCGCGCCGGTCTATTTCCCTCGGTCCGTGTATGCCCGGGTGGGGTTCTCCTACTCGCCCTCCATCACCCTCGATATCGGGTTGCTGGTCGCCAACCTGTTCGCCTATCCACGCTACAGCCACTACTACTTCGGCGACTACTACGACGACGCCTATGCCCGGATCGGTATCTACCCGCGGTTCGAGTGCGAGCGCATCCACACGTGGTACGACGCGAGTTACCAGTACGACCGCTGGAGCCATCGCCGGACCGACCCGCACTGGGTCGAGCACCAGCGGCAGGACTACGATCGTCGCCGCACCGACGCGAATCTCCGCCCGGCGCGGACCTACCGTGAGCTGGAAACCCGCATGGGCAAGCTGCCCGAGCCGCAGCGGAAGGGCATCGAGCTGGCCGGGCCGCTCAGGACGATCGCGGCAAGGCAGGCGAGTCCACTGAAGTTCCAGCAGATCAACGCCGAGCAGCGGCAGAAGATCGCCAGAAACGGGTCCGAGGTTCGAAAATTCCGCGACGAGCGGGCCAAGTGGGAAGCACCCGCCGCCTCGCCTTCGGTCAAACCGCCGGCCGGCGAGCGCGAGAGCCATGTGATCCCACCCACCGGGAGCAGAGGAGCCGCCGCACCGCCCGGCGAGCGCAAAGGCGGTGGGAATCAGCCCACGGGAAACAGGGGTTCCGCCCCGCCGCCCGGCGAGCGCATGGGCGGTGGGAGCCAGCCCGCGGGAAACAGGGGTTCCGCGCCGCCGCCCGGCGAGGCTCGGGGGCAGAAGGGGGTCGCGGAGCACGCGCCCGCGTTCGTTCCCCCGCGCGACGTCCGTCTGACCCGGCCCGAGCGGGTGAAGATCCCCACACCGCCGATCGTCGCCAGGCCGATCGTCGAATCAGGCAAGGTCCAGAAGGCCCCGCCGCAGCCGTCCGGTGAGCGCAAGCGACCGGCGGAGCCGGCGAAGGGGAAGCCGAAGGACAAAGAGAAGGACAAGAAGAAGGACTAGCCCGGCGACGACCGCGACGTGTCGGAGGCCAAGGAACTTGAGCGCGACGTCGCGCCCGAGCGTCGCGTCCGTCGCCTTCCAGACCTGGCCCATCCCTCCCTCGCCGATCGTCTCGACGAGGCGGTAGTGGAGGAGGGAAATGCCTGGCCCCATCATCTCGGCACCCGCGCCGAGGCCCGGATCCCGCCCATGGTCGTTCGTTCCCCCGCGCCCGGAGGCGCCTGTTCGGGAATCGGGCGGCAAACCCGACCAGTATAAGGGGATTGTGGAGAACGAGGAAAGCGCCGGGGCCGGGGGGGGGCGTCTCCGCCTCAGGGCGACGGCAGGATCTCGACCTCGCCTTCGATCTCCACCGGAATGTTCCACGGTAGCTCCGCGAGACCGACCGCGCTCCGGCAGTGGGCGCCGACCTCGGGGCCGAAGAGTTCGAGGATCAGGTCCGAGAATCCGTTGATGACGCCGGGCTGCCGGTTGAAACCCGGCGCCGAGTTGACCATTCCGAAGACCCGCCCCCACGCGGCGATACGATCGAGGTCGCCCAGAGCGCGCTCGAGACTGCCGAGGATGGAGAGAGCCGTGAGGCGAGCCGCGATGTACCCCTGCTCGAGGCTGACCTCCCTCCCCAACTTTCCCAGGGGTTCGGCGAACGGTCCCTCGGGGCTCTGGGGCCCATGCCCCGATATGAGGGCCCGGAGGCCGATGACGCGGACGGATTGAAACGGCAGAACGACACCCGGCGGAGGCTCGAGCGGCGGTGGCAGGGTCAGTCCGAGCGTCCTCAAGCGGGCTTCGATTCGAGGCATGTTCCGCTCCCGGGCGTAGGCCGGCGATCTACGGCGTCTTGTGCGCCTTCATGAAGTCCAGGTACGCGAACAGGTCGTCCAGGTCCGACTCCGTCAGCCGAGTGAACGGTGGCATCTTGCTCCGAGCCCTGAAGCTCGACGGGCTGCGGATGAACTTCCGGGCGGTCTTGGGATCCCAGTACTCGAGGATGCTCTTCGGCGTGTTGAGCTCCGGACCCAGATCGCCCCCCTGGAGGTTGATCGAGTGGCAGCGGATGCAGTCGTCCTTGAACCTGAGGAACCCTCGCTTGACGGGACTCTGATCCGCGACCCCTTTGGGAAAGAGACGGTCGTAGGCCCTGGCGAAGCTCACGGCCTCGATTCCCACGAGCTGGTAAGGCCACGGCAGGGATTCGGGGAGGTTCTTGCCTTCCTCCCAGACCACGTAATAGGGGCCGGGCGAGATCATCGCCTTTCCTTGCGGGACCGGCTCCCAATCCCGCGATTGCCCGTGCACCCTGAAGGCGAGGATCGCTCGGTGCTCCTTGAGCGCAGAGGCGGGGGCCACCGGCGCATACCCGTCCTTGGCTTGGAACACCAGCTCGTCGGCATCCGGCGGTAGCGGGCCGGCCAACGCCAACACGTCCCTGAGGTCGAAACCGTCGTACGTCTTCCGGGAACGATAGACCGGATCGTCGACCGTCACGGTGACCACGGTGAGCCTGGCTCTCAGCTCATCCAACGTCACCGAGATGTGACGGTCGGGAAGAACGATCTGGAGCGAAGTCGATTCGGGGGGAGGGGCGGCGACGGCCGACAGCGAGGTCGCGAGCAGTGCGAGCGCCGAGAGTCCACGAGGCTTCATGCTCTCGAGATTCCTCCAAGAGCGTCCCGGCCGCGCGTCCCTGACGGGCCGAGAGGCGTTCCGCCCCGGCCCGTCAGGGCGACGCGAGCCTGCCGATCACTGCCGCGTGTACGCGATCTCCATCATGCGGAACTCCTTCCCGGTCGGGTCGGGTCCGTACATGTCGAACGTGAAGCTGTTGTCGTCCTTGCGCGTGACGACCTCACGCACCTTGGTCGGCTTGCCCGAGATCGGATCGTTCATGCTGCCGGTCATGGTGCAGGTCTTCGCCCCGGCGGGGCACTTCCCGCGCGTCAGCATCGTGCCGGTGCCCATGCTGTCGATCCACACGCCGAAGTGCTCCTTGCTCACGTTGTCGAACCCCTCGTAGCCGATCCCTTCGAACGGCTGGCCTCCCATGTCGCCCTGCACTCGCTGCTGCATGAATCGCCCGCCCAGGAGCGGCTCGAACTTCGCGGTGGCCACGCTCTTCTGCGGCGGGGCACCGGGGGCCGGCCACGAGGTCACGTCGAGCTTCCAGTCCCCGGCCATCTTGGCCATCTCCTGGTGCTCGGGTCCGGGAGTCGCCGCCTTCATGTAAATCTCCATCATCGCCTTCTCGTCCATCGCCGGCTTGGCCGCGGGCTTCTTGGCCGGCGGGGCGGCGAGGACGGCCGCGGATACGAGAAGCGCCGCGACGGCGCACAGCGCCATTCGAGACGAGATCTGCCTTGCGCTCATGAATCCCTCCTGATCGTTCGAGAACGGATCGATCCCCACGTTGATTCGCCGATCATTGTAAACGATCCGAACCGATTCCGGGGAGACGGGTCGCCGGGTGAAGACGCCCTGAACCAGGGGTCCGGGAAGAAAGAGGGCCGGCGGGCCGGAGCGTGAGGGTCCGGTCCGCCGGCCTTCGGGGCAGGGGGGATTCCCCCGTGGGGGCAGGTTACTGGCCGTTACCGCAAAGGCCGATCGTGTCCCCGTGGGCCAGGTGGTCGGCAAGACCGCCGGGCCACGCGACATCGATCGTCCTCTTGTTCGACGGGTTCCCCTTCGGTGCGTGGCAGATCACGACCTTCGGCATGTTCACGATCCATCCCTGGCGCGAGAAGGGGGAGTAACCCCACCCTCCCACGACGGTCCCGTCCGCCGAGACCGTGCCGGCGGTCAACAGCAGCCAGTCGCTCGCGAGGGTCCCCTGCGAGGCCAGGAACCCCTGGAAGTCCATCCAGCCCGTGGGAGCCGTCCAGATGAGGGGGACGCTGGCGCCCCAGTCGAATGGATCGGCGCGGCCTACGAGGACCCCGCCGTCGTCACTCAGGTCGAACGCGTGCGTCGTGAGGCCGAAATCGGGGAGGTAACCCCCGATCGGCTCGGCGAGCCCGGTGCCAGGGTCGAGCCTCCAGGGGACCGAGTCGCAGTAGTGGTAGACATCGCCGCTAAAGGGATCCTCGTAGACGCGAGGGACCGAGTAGTAATCGCCGAGGACGATCGACCCGTCGGGATTGACCGCTCCGGCTTCGCCGACCGTGTCGAGGAGGCAACCGTCCCCGTCGCAGCAGAGCGCCGGAGGCTGGTGGACGATCGACTCCTGGCCATGGTGCCAGATGGCGCCGCGCCAGAACCCGGTGTCGTCCCGGTCCCACCCGACGATGGTCGAGGCATCCGCGGAGATCCTGTCCGCACGACTGGCGCCGAAATCGGCGCTACCGAGGTTGCCGAGGCTCGTCATACCGGTGGCGCTCGTCCACCGGAACCCGCTGGTGGACGTGCAGCCGAGCCAGCCCAGGCCGACCACGGTCCGGTCGTCGGAGACTCCCCAGCCGCTCGACAGGTCCCCATCGCACGAGCTGCCGCCGGGGAGGCCACCCAGGCCCATCCAGTCTTGCCCGCCCATCCAGATCCCGGCGACCACGTTTCCGTCCGCGTCCGACGTGCTGGCGACGAGGGTCCGGCCGTCGCGGGAGATGGCCATCTGCGGAGAGCGGTAGTCGCCACCGATGATGTCGGTCCCCGAGGGAGTCCAGCGGATCAAGCCCAAGTCGCTGTAACCGATGGCCACCTGCCCGTCGCCGGAGAGCTCGGCGATGCTCGAGTTGGGCAGATCGATCGGGATGAGCTCGGGGGCGCCCTTGAACTTGTTGAACGTCACGTCGGCGATGGCGGCACTGCCGGCGGTGAGGTGGATCGCCTGCCAGGCGCACCGGTCGTCGGTCACGCCGTCACCGGACTCGGCAGCGCCGTTCCAGTACTCCTCGGGACCCGGCAACACCGTGCGGTAGGGGGTGGAGAAGGCGCCATACAAGACGCCATCGACGTACACCACGTAGGAGGCCCCCGGCGTCAGGCCGTGGAACGCGTAGGCGCCGTCGGGTCCTGCCATCCCCTGCGAGAAGTCGCCGGAGATCGCCGAGATCGCGTCCATCCACGGGTTCGCGACGTTGCGGGCGATGATGTTGGCGCCCGTGAAGGCGGTCCTCTGGGGCGTGTTCGCGCGCTCTGGGACGTAGATCGTCCCGCGGATGGACGGGTAGGCGGCGGGCCAGCCGGCGCCGGGATAGATGTCGGAAAGCGCGGATTTGTCGTCGGTGACGTCCACAGTGGACTCGGCGATGCCGGTCTGGCTGAGGTTGGTGAAAGGGTACATCGTGTCGATGTCGTTGCTCGAGGGGAAGCCGGCGTACGGCGTATCGCACCCGGCAGGGCCCGACCACGGATCGTAGTAGAGGATGATCTGACCGTTCGTCTGGCTGTGAGCCAGGTTGATGGCGTGCCCGAACTCGTGGGTCACCACCCCGGCGAATTGCTGGGAGGCGACGCTCGCGCTCGTGGGCGGTTCGGGAACGGAGCTGCCGCTCAGGATCATGGTGACTTCGAGGATGTCCGGGTGGGCGTCGCCGACGTACTCGATGGTCGTGAACCCGAGAACGCCCGAGTAGGGGCCGAAGATCGAATCCGTGATCGATCCGTCCGCGTCGTAAACGATGTGGACGCCGCCGCCGTTCCAGGGGCCGAGGACGAGGCCGACGTTCGATGCGTCGATGTCCGGCAGGCCGATCGAGGCGAAATCGCCGGCGATCGCGCCCGTGAACGAGGACGTGGGGACCGCGTTCCACTGATTGATCGAGAATTGCACCATCGCATTCGCCTGGGCATTGGTGAGCTGGCCGAGCGCGCCGAGGTCCGTGTACACCGGCGCGTTGGCGCCCGGCCAGGAATAGGGAGTCTTGGTGGCGGGATCGAAGATGGCGAGGGGGCCACCCGCGAAGGCCGTCGCGCAGGCAAGCGCCGCCACCACGGTGAGCATGGCAAGGGTCCTGATCGTCTTCCGGTCTTTCATTGGGCCAGCCCTCCTTCCTTGACCACCCTGACCTGGGGCCGAGTCGCGACGGGCGGCTTGGGCGCCTCGGGCGGCGTGTCCCACCATTTCTCGCTCACCGCGCGGCGGACGAGGCCGAGGAAGGTGTCGCCATGGACTGCTCCCTGCTGCGTGGCGACCATGGACTTCTCGTTGACGTTGAGGCGCGCCTTCGCCAGGTCCACGCCCCGGAACAGTCCGGCGTTGTTCGCGCCGTTGTAGAGGTTCCCGCCGCGGAGCGCGAATCGCCCCTGCTCGAGGCCGACGGTGGTGCGGAGTCCGATCGTCGAGGGCTGCGAGAGGAACAGGAACACCTGATCACCCTTCGCGTAGCGAGGCATCCCGGCCACGAGGCCGAGGAACTTGCGGCCGTCGGCGGCAGGCTGCGCCGTTTGGAGGCCGAACTGGCGGAACGTGAGGGTAGGGACGGCGGTGCCCCGGATCGTCTCGGCGACCTTCACCTGAACCTGCGTGTAGGGCAATCCGCGCTGGTCGATCCCCTGGTCCACCGCCGTGACCGTTCCGGAGACGATCTCTGCGGACTGCCGGACCATGTCGGCCAGGTTCAACTGCTTCGTGTTCAGGGCCTGGCTCGGTGGCGAGGCGAGCCACACCCCGCCGAGCGCGAGAAGCGCCGCGGCGATGGGAACGCGTCTCTGTCTCATGAACTCCTCCTCCTTCTCTCTTTCTCTCGTGCTCGAGCGCCTCGGCGAGAGCCCCGCCGTCGACGCGACGGCGCCGGCCTGCTCCCCGGGTCGATCGATATCTGGTTTCGTTGACTCGCGGGTTCATTCCTCGATCTCGCGCTTCTTTCCCGGATTCGGGTGGGCCACTCCGGGAACCGCTCCGCTCCACCCCGGGCGACCGAGGCGCAGCCGCCAGAGCGTCCCGACGACCCTCGAGAACTCGCCGGTGATCTCGGACTTCGACAGGCACCCGTCGGCGCCCGCCGCCTTGGCCTCCGCGCGGGCCGCGCCGCTGTCGAGAAAGGTCATGAGGATGACGAGGGGGGCGCCGGCTCGCGACTTGATCCGGCGCGTGGCGTCGAGCCCGTTCATGTCCGGCAGCGTCACGTCCATCAGGACCATGTCCGGCGCCAAGAGGTCGATCCGCTCGAAGGCCTCGTTCGCCGAATGAGCCACCCCGACCACCTGGAAGCCGCGGCACGCGGCGATCCAGGCCGAGAGCCCGTCCAGGAAATCGTCGTTTCCGTCGACCAGAAGCAACCGGGCATCGGCCGTCATGAGCTCTCCCACTCCGCTCGATCCGCGCCCCTCGGCCCGCGGTCGCGGGACAGGAACGATGTCGCGACCAGTATTCGACGACGCACGAAGCGGGACCATCGGGGATTCCCTGACAAACAGGGGAAAACTCCCCCCGTCCCTCGGAAGAATCCCCTGGTCGGGGTCGGTCGGGGGGCTACTCGTTCGAGGAGACGAGGCCGGCGCGGATGGCGAAACGGACCAGGCCGGGGACGTCGCGGATGGCCAGCCGCTCCATGATCCTCATGCGGTGGGTTTCGACCGTCTTGACGCTCAGGTCGAGAACCTGGGCGATCTCCTTGGTGGATTTCCCCTCGGCGATGAGCTGCAGGATCTCCCGCTGCCGGTCGGTCAGTCCTTCCAGCGGACCGGCCTCGTCCCGCCCCTCCCGCAGGAAGCCGTCCACGATCGTCTGCGAGATCCGGGGGGTGAGGTACTTCTCTCCGCGCATCACCGACTGCACGGCGAGCGGCAGCTCGGCCACCGCAGCGCCCTTGAGAAGGTAGCCCGCGACGCCCGCGCGCATCGCCTGGCGCACGTAGGTCGCGTCGGCGTGCATCGACAGAATGATGACCCGCGTGCGCGGGGATTCCTGGGAAGCGCGCCGCGCCACCTCGATCCCGCTCAGTCCGGGCATTCCGATGTCGAGGAGGGCGACGTCGGGACGGTGCCGGATGATCAGCTCGAGCGCCTCGCGCCCGTCTCCCGATTCGGCGACGACCTCGAGGCCCCCCACCGACTCCAGGAGCGACCGGATCCCCGCGCGCACGAGCGTGTGGTCGTCGGCGAGGAGAATCCTCACGGCGCTCACGCGACCGCCTCCAGCGGGAGGCTCGCTCGGACGTGCGTCCCCTTGCCGGGCACGGACTCGATCTCGAACTCGCCGTCCAGCATGCGCACCCTCTCCTGCATGCCCAGGAGCCCCAGGGCCTTGCCCGTGGCGGCCGTCTCCAATCTGCCCTTCGTGTCGAATCCCTTTCCGTCGTCCTCGACGGAGACGAGGAGACGCTCGCCCACGCGCTCGACGGCCACGACGACGCGGCTCGCTCCCGCGTGGCGGAGCACGTTCGTCACCGCCTCCTGCACGACCCGGAAGGCGACGATCTCGACCTCGGGAGGGAGTCCTTCCACGATCCCGTCCCCGCGGACCTCGATCTCGACGCCCGACCGCTCGGCCTGGGTCTCGAGATACCCGCGCAGGGCCGTCACGAGCCCCATCTCGTCCAGCAGCGGCGGGCGGAGGTCGAGGGAGAGGTCACGGACCCTCTGGACCATCCTGTCCACGATCTCCACGGTGTCCGCGATCCTCCGGGCTCTCCGCTCGGGATCCGAGGAGTCCTTGAGGAGCTGCAGGTTGATGACGACGGCGGTCAGGGTCGGTCCCAGCTCGTCGTGCAGCTCACGTGCGATGCTCTTGCGCTCCTCCTCCTTGGCGACCTCGAGGCGCCTTGCGAGGAGCCGGAGCCTCTCGTAGGCGCGGTTGAGGTCCTCGCGCGCGCGCTCGTTCTGCTCGTGCAGCTCGAGCAGCTCGCGGTTCCGCTTCTTGAGGGCCGCGGTGCGTACCCGGTGCATGAGGACCGCCGAGCCGACGACTCCGAGCACGACGCAGGCGCGGAACCACAGGGTCATCCAGAACGGAGGGACGACCGTGATCCTCAGAGGATGCGCCGTCTCGCTCCACATCCCTTGGTAGTTGCGTCCTTTCGCCGAGAACTCGTACGTCCCGGGCGCCAGGTCGGTGAAGGTGATCGCCCGGCGTCCCCCCAGGCTCACCCAGTCGGCGCGCGCCTCACCCAGCCGGTAGGCGTAGGCGTGCCTCTGCTCGGAGCTGTAGTCGAGCACGGCGAGCTCGAGGGAAAGCCAGTCGCCGTAAGGAACCTCGAGGTGCTCGAGGCCCCAGGCGGGCCGCTCTCCCTTCAGCTCGGAGGTCGCGCCGCGAAGCGACGTGATCACGGTCGGGGAGGTGTCGGCGCGGGGGAAGGGGGTCCCGGCGGCCACGGCGGCGAGCCACTTCACCGTTCCGAAGTAGAGGGTGGAGCCGACCCTGATCGCGGACCCGGGCTCGAATTCGACCGACGGGAGACCGTCGGCCACGAGGAAGTTCGAGAACGCTCCCGTCGCCGGATCGAACCGCGAGAGTCCGCCCTTCGTGCTGAGCCAGAGGCTGCCGTCATCGTCTTCGAGGATTGCCATCACGTTGTTGTCGGCCAGCCCCTCGGCGGTCGTGAACCGCGCGAAACGCGCTCGCTCCCCACCGGCCGTCGTCTCGACGCGGTTCAGCCCGCCGCCGGCCGTTCCGATCCAGAGCCGACCCCTCGAATCCTCGAGGATCGAGGTGACCGTGTGGTGACTGATGCCGTCGGTCCGTCCCGGGACGGGCTGGTAGCGAACCGCGCGGTTCGTCCGAGGGTCGAGCGCGTTGACGCCCCCCGAGCGCGTCCCGACCCAGAGCGTGCCGCGGCGATCCTCGAGGAGCGCCGTGATGTAGTCGTCGCTCAGGGATGAGGGCTCGTTCGCCCGAGGGCGAAACCGCTCGATGACCCGGCCTCCCGGGTCCAGCCTCTGCAGTCCCCCCTCGCCGGTGCCGACCCAGAGTCGCCCCTCCCGGTCCTCGAGGATGGTCTTGACGTACCCCGGACCGAGGCTCGTGGCATCGTGGGGGTCGTAGTGGAGGAGCCGGGTCTTGCCCGTTCTCGGATCGAGACGAACGAGCCCCCTGGTCGTTCCTGCGCAGATGCCTCCGTCCCGCGTCCAGGTGATGCCGAGGATGGCCACCTTCGCGTCGCCGAGGAAGCGTCTCCAGGATCCGTCTGCCGCGTCGAATCTCAGCAACTGCCCCGTGCCCGTCCCGATCCAGACTCCGTCCTGCGGGTCGCGGCCGAGACTGCTCACGTCGAGGTCCGCGAGGCCGGCGGGAGCCGGGACCTTCGCAGACGCCGACGCGAACTGGAGGGCGGACCGTCGAAGACGGGTGAGACCACCTCCCCAAGTGCCGATCCACAGCGTTCCGCCGCGGTCGGTCAGGAGGGAGATCACCTTGTCGTCGCTGGGGCCTGTGCCCTCCGGCGCATCACGCCGGAACGTCCGGAACGTACCGGTCGCGACGTCGTGCTCGTTCAGTCCTCCCCCGTAAGTGCCGACCCAGATCCTCCCCGGCGGACCCGAGGCGAGCGACGTCACCAGCGGGTAGCTCAGGCTGGCGGGATCCTTGGCGTCGTGACGGAAATGGCGGAACCGGCCCGTGGCGGCATCCATGAGGTCCAGGCCCGAATTGGTTCCCACCCAGATGCCGCCCGAATCATCCTCGAGAAGCGCGAAGACGGCGTCGTCGCCCAGTGAGGCAGGCCGGGCGTCGCTGTGCCGGTAAACGGTGAACCGGCCGGTTGCCCGGTCGTAGAGGCCCAGGCCTCCCCCCAGCGTGCCGACCCAAAGGCGCTCGGAGCGATCCACCAAGAGGCAGGTCACGTAGTCGCCTCCGAGTGTGCCGGGCCGGGACGCATCGGCCAGGAACCGCTGGAATCTCCCGGTCGTCGGGTCGAGACGGTTGAGCCCGCGCTGGGTTCCGACCCAGAGGACTCCGTCCCGGTCCTCGACGATCGCGTAAACGCTGTCGTAGCTCAGGGACGAGGGGTCGTCGGCATCGTGGCGGAAGTGATGGAAGGCGCGGGTCGCGAGGTCGAGGCGATCGAGCCCGCCGGTGTTCGTCCCGGCCCAGAGGTTGCCTCGTCGGTCCTCGTAGAGCGTGCGAATCGCGTTGTCGGCGATCGAGTTCGGGTCGGCCGCGTCGTGCTCGAAGAGCGTGAACGCGTTTCCGTCGTACAGGGTGAGCCCTTCGCGCGAGCCCAGCCAGATGAACCCGCTCCGATCCTGATAGATGGTCGTGACGATCTCCAGGCGGGGGGCGGCGTCGGCCCCCACGCGCTCGAAGTGGGGATCGACCGCTCGGGCGGCGGGGAGGCCGCCCGAGAGCAGGGCCACGAGGATCATCGCCGGGGCGGCTGTCGGGACATCCCTTCCTGAAATCACGCCCCAGCCTATGCTCCGGGCTCACGCGATGTCAAAAGGGGAGGCCGCTCCGGCCGCGTTTCACGCGAACGTGCGCAGCGCTGGCCCGGGGAGGGAAGCGTCCCCGAGCATCCGGAGCGCCCAGGCTCGCCTCTTCGCCTAAGAGCCTAAGACGCTTTCCGCGACCTGGCCGGGCAGGTGGAAACGCCGAGCAGGGAGTAAAGCGGGCACGTTCCGGACGCGCCCGTCAGCAGCGGGAGGACACCGATGAATCCCCACGGGGTCTTGGGCCCAAAGAACGCGATCGCCAAAAGCCCGAGACCGACCAGGATCCGCGCCCCGCGCTCGATGGGATGCTCGTTCGTCACGAAGAAGCGGGTCATGAGAGACTCTCCTTTCGGCCACGGCGGGTCCGGGGCCGTTGCCGCCGGGCCGTCGCGGCCGGCGGGGACGAAGCGATTAGAGTCGATCGATCCCGAAAGGTCACCAAGAAAATCTGATCGCAGCGAACTTGACGCACCGGCCGATGCTCGGTCGGCGGAATGGCGGCCGGCGCACCCGCGGTCCCTTTCAGTCCAGCATACCCTCGGGCATCTGGACGGCCACCACCCGGCCGCGCGCGCAAACTTCACCGTTCGCGGACACGGTGGAGATTACCGTGACCTTGCGTCCCTTCAACTCCTCGACCCGAGCGCGGACCTGGAGCGGCACGCCGAGCGGCGTCGGGCGAAGGCAGTCGACCTGGAGAGACGCGGTCAGGAATCGGAGTGGCGGCTCGGAGTCCATCGCGCGCCCCTGGGTGCGGTACGCGACCGCGGCCGCCGTTCCGGTGCCGTGGCAGTCGATCAGCGATGCGATGAGACCTCCGTAGACGTAACCCGGAATCGCCGTGTGGCAGCTCCGAGGCTCGAAGGTGCAAACGGTCTCGTCTCCGTCCCAGTAGCTCCTGATGCGGAGCCCGTCCCGCTTGAGGCGACCACAGCCGTAACAATGGCTGACGTCGTCCGGGTAGTAATCCTGAAACGCGTCGTCGTTCATCTAGATCATCCGTTCCACCGGCAGGACGAGCACGCGGATCCCCTCGTCGACGGTGCAGGTCCTCGACAACTCCCGCAGCGCCTCCACCAACTCGTCCGCCTTTCCCGCCTCGACGGCGGTGAGGATCGTTGCCGAGGTCCCGGGATAGGCTCGCGTGCCCAGATGCCGTCCCGTCGCCCCGGCGCCGAGCGCCTCGGGAATCTCGGTGAACCCTTGCGCGCCGCGAGTCTCCACGAGCCGGCGCACCGCGTCGATCCTCGACCCCGAGCAGAAGATCACCAGCAGCTTCACGGCCGTTCCTCCTCGAGGGGCGGAGCGTCCGCCAGGTCGAGCGGTGCGCCTGGGAGCGGAAGCGAAGCCAGCGCTAGCCCAACGAGGCGTCACGCGGGCTCTTCCGCATCCGCCGTCCCTCGCTCATTGCAGGGATGCAATTCCCAGGACGCCGGATACGCGTGCGTGCCGTATCGACACGTCTCCGCCGTCGAGATGCTCTCGTGACTCGTGCCGATGGAAAGCAGTTCCATCGCCCTAGGCTGCCGCCGTCGGAACGCGCCATTTGATCATCGCGACCTTCACGGCGTCGTTCACGACAAGGCAAGAGACCATCGCATAGGCGAAAATCGCAAGCGTTTGCCACCAAGGTAATGGCAGGAGTCCCGGGAGTCCCACGAACGTCAGAACGGTGCCCGTGAACGCATCCGCCATGAGGGCAGCCACGAGGGTCTTGCTGGGCATCGTCGCCCAGAACCAGCGGCGCTCCCGCGCGGACACGATGGAGAATGCGGCAAAGTAAAGCAGCGTCAGGAAGCTGAAGGTGTAGAGGGCACTGTCGCTCGTCGCCAATCCGAAACGTGACCAGCCGATGCTCAAGAGGAGGAGCGCCTCCGCGACCATCGCGACGCCCAGCACCACGGACACCGTGATGAAGCCCCCGATGTTCCACGTTTCCGGTTTCTTGGACGGTCGAACGCAATCGGTGGCAAGGGCGATCTTCGCGAAGTCCGTCATGAAGACCAGCAGCAGCATCGCGAAGGCGGAGACGACGAACTTGCCGGTCACGACGAAGGCCAGGGCCACGAAGGCCGCCTTCAGGATCGTCCGGCTGATCTTGTTGATGATCCAAGTCAAGATGCGCTGGTAGATGGTTCGCCCTTGTTCGACCAACGTCACGATGTTCGTCAGGCCAGGTTCGGTCAGGACGACGCTGGCAGCGCCCTTGGCGACGTCGGTCGCGGTGCTGACGGCGATGCCCACTTCGGCCTGGCGCAGCGCGGGCGCATCGTTGACGCCGTCACCCGTCATGCCGGTCACGTGCCCCGCGGCCTGTAGGTGCTGCACCACGATGTATTTGTCCTCCGGATACACCTCAGCGAAACCATCGGCGCCCGCCAACAGGTCCACCGCCTCGTTGCCGGCCTGAGCGTCCGCGGATTTCAGGTCCGCCACACGTCGGATATTGGGCAACCCGACTCCGTGCGCGATTTCACTGGCCACCGCCAGCGCGTCGCCGGTGAGCATTTTCACCGGAACGCCGAGGCCGTGGAGTGTGGCGATGAGCTGCTTGGCGTCCGGTCGAGGCGGATCATACAAGGTCACCAATCCGAGCATTGCGGGGGTGCCGGTCTCGGGGCCGCGTGCCACCGCCAGCGTCCGATATCCCTTCAGGGCCGATTCGCCGACTCGCGCCTCCAGCGCCTCGATCGCCGGGGGCTGGAGTCCGCAGACCTGGGCGACGGTCCGCACGGCGCCTTTCATCACGCGCAGTCGCTGCCCGTTCTGTTCGACGACGGCTTCCGTCCGTCGGTTAGTTGCATCAAACGGCGCGAACGAGACTGGCGCGACCGCAGGCACGCCGTCGAAGGCGTGCCGCTCTTTCGCCGCGGCAAGGAACGCCACGTCGATCGGATCCTGGTTGGCTTCTTGCGACGCGAGTGCGCCGGCGAACAGCACGTCGGATTCCCTCGCGTTCTCCAGCGGGATCACGGCGGCAACGGCCAGTTGGTTCATCGTGATCGTGCCCGTCTTGTCCACGCAGAGCACATCCATCGTCGCGGCATCCTCCGCAGCGCTGAGGCGCGTCACCAGCACGCCGCGCTTCGTCAACTCCTTCGACCCGACGGCCATGCTGACCGTGAACATGACGGGGAGAGCGACCGGCACCGCGCTCATCAACAGAACGAGCATGAGTGGAACCATCTCCAGGAGCGGCGTGCCGCGGATCAGAGACAGCACGATCACCACGCAAAGCAGCGCGCCGACGATGACGAAGAGCCAGCGGACGACCTTGGCCACCACCGCTTCGATGTGGAGTTTCGGTCGCGCCTCCTGCACGAGCTCCGTGGTGCGGCCAAAGTAGGTCTTCGCCCCGGTCAGCATGACGACGCCGTTGCCTTCGCCCCGGCGGACGACGGACCCTGACGAGAGCACGCCGCCGAGCACCTTGTCGGCGTCCTTCGACTCGCCCGTGAGAGCCGACTGGTCGACGCTCAGCGCTCCGGTCAGGAGCTTGACATCCGCTGGAATGATGTCGCCCGGGCGCACGCGAACGATATCGCCCGGGACAAGATCCCGTGCGGGAATGATCTGCCATCTCGCCTCGCGCCGGACGCGCGCACTGACCTGCAATCGGCGCCGCAGCGTTTCCACGACGCCGGCGGCCCGATGCTCCTGCATGAAGCTCAACACGGCGTTGACGACCAGCAGCGCCCCCACCACGGCGAGATCCGAAAACTTCCTGAGCACCGCCGACAGGACCATGATCAGCTCGAGCATCCACGCTGACAGGCCCCAGAACTTGGCGAGAAACAGGAGGAACGGGTGCCCCTTGTGTTCGGCCACTTCGTTGTAGCCGTGCTCCTTCCGGCGAATCTCCACCTCGGCGTACGTGAGCCCGGTCTCGGGGTTCACGTGGAGCGCCGCGAGCGTGTCGGGGACCGGCACGGAAGCGATGTGGGGCGCCTTCGCCGTTTCCGGCTTCAAGCGTCGGATATTCACAAGACGTGAGTATGAATTGGCAATTCGATCGCCGCAACGCAGCTTCGCCGGTCGCGGCGATGGGATTCCACACCGTACACGCGAAAGTGTGGTCGAGCTGGGCTGGAACGAGGAGACCTACGTCACCCCTCTTGACAACACCCCTTCCAGCCACGCGATGTCTTCCACCATCATGGTCGGATCACAATCTCGAATGCCACTGAAGGGCACTTCGATGCTTCTCTTGCGCAGCTCGTCCTGGAGCTCGCGCATCAGAACACCCGAAGTGGCCAGAAGGCCGGAGCGTCCGTTGTGCACCGCGCACCCAGGACTCTCGGGATCCCCCCCCCAGAATGGCCAGTACCTCGTAATCCTTACGAACGTACTCCTCCAAACGGTCGGCAATCCCCACGCTGATTCGTCCGCAACACTTGCGGCCTTCGTCCGTATTGAGAGCGTCTCGAATCGACTTTCCCGACGGTCCTTCTCTCGCGAATCCCGAGAGCGCGATTTCGGGGCAAGGCATCTGCAGAATGCCCACCTCGTATTTGTTGCACAGGCGAAGAACGTCCAAATTCATGGCTGCGGACGCCGCGGCTCCTTCGTCTCGCGCGTTCTGGTTGAGAATGCACTCTCTGACCGCGACGAGACGACGACCTCTCGCGTCTCTTTCGGAAGCCATGCCCATGGTTCGAACGAACCTTCGACCCAAGGCTCGCAACCTAGTCATTTGTTCTAACCGGAGACGATTCGCCCTTGGACCGCCAGGTGATTTATCCCTGCGGCGGTCCCTCCAGCCCCTGCCGCAGATCCTCAATGAGGTCGCGGACGTCTTCGATGCCCACCGAGTACCGCACGAGGCCGTCCGTGATCCCGGCGGCCTCGCGCTCGCTCTTCGAGACCCCGGCGTGGGTCATCGAGGCCGGGTGCTCGATCAGCGACTCGACGCCTCCCAGGGAGACTGCGAGGAGCGCGAGCTTGACCCGGTTCATGAGGTTCTTGCCGGCCTCGAACCCGCCGACCAACTCGAAGCTGATGATGGCGCCGGGGCCACTCATCTGCTCGCGAGCCAAGGCGTGCTGCGGATGCGACGGGAGGCCGGGGTAGCGGACCCATCGAACGTCGTCGCGCCGCTCGAGCCATCGCGCGATTTCCAAGGCGCTGGCCTGGGCCCGCTCGATGCGAAGCGACAACGTCTTGATCCCGCGGTGCACCAGGAAGGCTTGGTGCGGGTCCATGTTGCAGCCGCTGAGAATCATCACCTCGCGCAGGCGCCGGTAAACGGCGTCTTCGCGCGCGATCAGCACCCCGCCCACGACGTCTGCATGGCCGTTGATGAACTTCGTTACGGAGTGAAGGACGACGTCGGCGCCCCGCGTGAGGGGCTTCTGGAGGAACGGAGAGGCGAAGGTGCTGTCGACCACCAGCATCGCGCCGCGCTCGTGGGCCAGGGCGGCGATGGCTTTGAGGTCGGTGATCTGCATCAGCGGGTTGGAGGGGGTCTCGACGTAGAGCATCTTAGTTTCCGGCCGGAGCGCGGAGCGCACGAGGCCGAGATCCGACGTGTCCACGTAGCTGGCCGAGACACCGAACCTCGAAAGGTGCTTCTCCATCAAGGTCCGCGTGGGCCCGTAAACCGAAGCCGTGCTGACGAGGTGGTCGCCGCTCCCGAGGAGGGAAAGGTAGGCGGTCGTGACCGCGGCCATGCCGGAGCTGGTCGCGACCGCGCCGGCACCTTCCTCGATCTCGGCGACGCAGTTCTCGAGCGCGCGGATCGTCGGGTTCCCGAGTCGCGTGTAAATGAACCCGTCCGAGCGGCCCGCGAAGCGATCGGCTCCGTCCTGCGCGCTGTTGAAGTGGAACGTGGACGTCTGGTAGATGGGAGTCACCGCGCTCCCGAGCGCATCCTCGGGGGCGCCGGCGTGCACCAACTTCGAGCTGAATCCCAGTTGCTTTGTGTTCATCGGTTCTTCCTCGGTGAATTGGTCAGCTCGCAGAGGCCGCCGTGGAAACGGTCGTCGGCGGTCTCCATGCCCATTCGGGCCACCTCGAGCCACCCCGCCTTCGATGCCGGGTGGGCGTCGAACTCGGGGACGTACGGCTTGATGTCGAGGAGCGGCGTGCCGTCGAGCACGTCCACGTCGGCCACGTGCAGGACGCATCCGTCGCGCCGCAGCAGGCGGACCGCCGATAGTCCTATGGGGTTCGGGCGGACGGGTGATCGCGTGGAGAAAAGTCCGTGCTCGCGCGTGTCGCGAAAGGGGACCACCCTCGCCGCGAATGGCCCCGCACGGTCCATCCAGTAGATCAACCACACACGCTCGAACCCGTCGACGTCGTCAAGCGCGGTGGCGTAGCGCTCGTCCACGACGACCTCTCCGCGGGCGTCTCGGGCGAACACGGGCTGGACCGGTGTCCCTGCGGCGCGGGTGAAGCCCGTCCGTATCGTGCCAATCGCGTGACAACCGATGGCGGAGCGGGCAGACTTCCGGCGGGTACCCATCGATCCCTACCTCCGCCGCGCTACGGCTGACCGTGGCCGTGGCGGGCGCAGGCCATGTCCGGCGACATCGTCTCGAGCTTGCCGGTCCTGAACGCGGCCACGGTCTTCTCGACGGTCTCGTGCTCGGATCGGAACACACGGACGCCCGCCGCCCCGAGTTTCGCTAGTGCGCCCATCCCGATGCCGCCAACGACCATCCCGTCGATGCTCTCTCCCGCGAGGGCGGCGAGCGGCGCGCACATGCCGTGGCCGTGATGGACGTTGCGGTTCGGGACCGCGCGGCAGGCGCCGCTGTCGGTGTCCACGATCATGTAGAGCGGCGCCGAGCCGAAATGCGCGCTCACCGAGCTCTGGGCGCCCTGGTCCTCCGTGACAGGAATGCAGATGTTCATTTCGACGTCTCCTTTACTCGAAGACTCTCTCGCGCGCGGATTGCGGGCGCTGAAAGCGTTTCATCGCGTCTTCGATCCCGCGGGAGGATGCGGACATGCGGGCCAGACGCGGAGATCGCCATCGGCCTCACGGTCGGCCCCGTCGTGCAACCGGCAGCATCGGCGGGAGCCGAGGTGAACGGGACCGCCTTCGATCCGGAGCGCTTTCCCGTGCACGAGGACGTCGGCGACCTTGCGGTGGGCCGACTCGACGATCCTGCTGAACGTGGGCCTCGATACGCGCATGGCCGCGGCGGCCTGCTCCTGATAATGGCCCTCGAGGTCCGCGAGCCGGATCGCCTCGAACTCGTCCAGCGTCATGACGACCTCCTCGAGCTGATCCACGGGGATGCGGATCGGCTCGAAGATCGATACCGCCGGACGGCCGGCGACCCGGCGGGGGCAACAAGGTCTCGGCACCTCTCCTCCTCCGTCTCTATTATGAACATAAGTTCATAAATCGCAACACCCACCCCCGAACGAGCCGGCCGAGCCCGGCGCCGGGATGCGGGTGGCGACCGATGGGACGATCATCTTGATGGGTGGCAACGCGGGGAGGGAGAGGGAACCGGCCCGAGGCGCGGGTCGCCCTGCTCCGAAAGAAGGAGGAGCATCATGAGCGCACGGAAACTCGTCGCGAGGTGGTCGGCCTGGGGCCCGTACCTTCGGAGCGCGCTCCGCATCGTGGCCGCGTTCATGTTCCTGCTGGCCGGCACGACGATCCTCTTCGCGTTCCCGTCCGGCATGCCCCCGGATGGCGGAACCGCCCCGCCGATGTCCCAGATCTGGATCGGAGGCGTTCTCGAGACGCTCGGCGGCGCGCTGCTCCTCGTCGGCCTCTTCACGCGTCCCGTCGCGTTCGTCCTGGCCGGTGAGATGGCGGTGGCGTACTTCCAGTTCCACTTCCCCAAGAGCTTCTGGCCCGTGATGAACGGTGGCGTCGACGCCGCCCTCTACTGCTTCGTCTGGCTCTACTTCTCGGCCGCCGGGGGAGGACCCTGGAGCCTGGACGCGAGGCGAGGCGAGCGCGCGGCACCGCGCGACGCGTCCGGCGCGAGTGGTCCGAGCCGCTCGGGCACGGGATCCTGATCCCGATCAAGAGCGCGCCGACGCGCTCACGGACGAAGGCGCTCCTCGCCGCTCAGGGGCACCCGGCCGCCGGCGTGCGCTCCACCGACGCGGAATCGAAGCCGTACGTCCCCGAGCCGCACGCGCTCTGGGCGCGAACCAGGTAGTAGTAGCCGTCACCGCTCGGCGGATCGGGACGACCGTCGAGGAAGCTCGCGGCCGCGGCGTCGTTGGAAAGACAGGTCGCCGTCGTCGTGCCGTTCGAGCGGAGATCGGAGAGCGTCGAGCCCGCGACGTCGTACACCACGCTTCCGGCGAGGGCCGGCCACGACAGCGTCGTCCCCGCGGAGCCGTCGACCCCGAGTCCGGCGACCTCCGCCGGCGGCGGCACCGGAACGCCCGGCAGGCAGGCGCCGCCGCCGCAGGCGTCGCCGGTGGTGCAGGCGTTGCCGTCGTCGCACGCCATCCCGTCGGACTGCCCGCCGCAGAGGTCAGGGACGCAGGCGTTGGGGAGGAGGACGCCGGTGACCGCGACGTCGTCGAGGTAGAAGCCCGCGTACTCCGCTCCCGGGTCGGAGGAGAAGCGCCACCGGAACCGGATCGAATCACCCGGCGTCAGGCCGGAGATGGGGTGGCACCGGTGCGCGTAAGCGGTGACGGTGCCGCCGGTAGCCCAGTCGTTGCACGTGGTGCCGCTTCCCAGCGGGCCGGTGAACGCCGTCTCCGTGTCCGGATAGCCGCAGCCGTTGATCGGCGGGTCCTGCGTGCAGCTCATCGCCTCCCAGCCCGACGTGTCGTCCGAGGACGCGCACCCCGCGCCCGTGTCGTTGCTCGGCGGCGGGGCGTCCGTCCACGCGCCGCCGTTGACCGAGTACTCGACCGCGACGCCATCCCAGTGGTACTCGATCTGGTGTCGCTCCCAGTACTTCAAGTCGACGCTCGCGGCCCCGACGGTCAGGGGCGGCGACTGCATCTCCGCGCACTCGTTGGGGGCGTAGGTGCTGGCCGCACCGGGCCCGGCATTGCGGTACGCGTAGGCTCCGCCCGGGGTATGGTTGGCGCCCGCGTCGTCCGAAGTCCTGACCACGCGCCACACCCGATCGCCGGAGTTTCCGTCGCCGGCTGCGTTGAGCTGCAGGAATGCGGTGCCGTCGCCGCCGCCGTCGGTCCAAGTGCCGGGCGAAACCTGCAGCCCGGAGCCGAACGCGGTCCCCGGGGCGACCACCGCGTTCGCGTCCTCGTTGCCCCCGCCGCACTCGCCGCCGTTGCCGGTGCTCTCGTCCTCCGCGCGCACCACGTAGTAATAGGTGACGCCGCTCGAGAGGCCGGCGGTGTCGAGGTAGGAGCTCGGACCGAGGATGCAGGTGGCGATCCGGTTCGCCGGCGAGGGCACGAAGTCGGGCACGGTCCCCCGGAAGATGTTGTACTTCAATTTCGGGGTTAGCGGGCAGCTCGCCGAGGCGGGCGTCCAG
>JAIQFR010000063.1 GCA_020073205.1 Terriglobia bacterium | reverse complement strand
CTTCACCACCCGCCCGAATCGGTCGCTGGCGAGGAGGGCGACGCGCTTCACGGCCTCCATCAGCCCTTCGGTCGGGAGCACGATGGACGTCTGGTAGGCTTTCGGCATCACCTGGTCGTACTTCGGGAAGTTGAGGACCGGGACGGTGGACGTCAGAACGTGGGCCCCCACCAGGAAGAACACGTGGTTCCCTTTGGTGCCGAACGCCAAGGTCTCACCATCCGCGACCTCGCCGAGGAGCTTCTGGAGCTCGAGCAGCGCCTTTCTCGGGATGACGAGCCGCACGTCGCCGCCGGCGGGTGCCACCGGGGCCTTCTGCGAAACGTACGAGAGCCGATAGCCATCGGTGGCCACCAGGGTGATCTGTCCCTTCTGCACGAGGAGCAACGCCCCGCGGAGAGACGGGTCCATCGACTCCATGCTCGCCGCGAACGCCACGCGGGCGATCATCCGGCGCAGCATCTCCCCCGGCACCTGAATCGACTCCCCCCGGTCCACCTCGAGAAAACTCGGGAACTCGTCCCTCGGCTGCCCGGAGATCCTGTACCGCGTTCTCTCGCACGAGATAGCGACCTGACTCCTCTCCAGGACCTTGAACGTGACCTCCGCCCCCGGCAGCAGCCGCGCGATCTCGTGGAGCTTGTTCGCCGGGAGCGTGACGCTTCCCGTCCCCTTCACCTTCGCGGACACCTTGCCCCGGATGCTGATCTCGAGATCGCTCGCGCCGACCTCGATGCCCCCGGTCTGCGCCTCCAGCAGGAGGTTCGCGAGGATCGGGAGGGTCGTTCGCTTCTCGACGACCCCGGTCACGGTCTGCAACTCACGAACCAAGTCACTCTTCTGAATCACGAACTCCATGGAAACCTCTCTTCCCGAATTCCAGCCCACTCCTCAGGGAGAGGAACAACTAGCAGAAACCGTAGCGCGGTGGAATCTGCGGAAGTCGAGCCAACCACGTCCCTAAGCCCCTCTTGCGCTGTGGACGGCGCGGCGCGGTCCCGAGGCTCCACCCCCGTGTCCGCCGCACCACCGAGCTTATCCCCGGGGCGGCAGGGGATTCCACACCTTTTCCACCGCGGCGGTTGTGGAAAAGTGGATAACATCACTTGAGCGATTGCGTCAGGTTCTCGATCATCCGGTCGAACTCCTTCTCCTTCTGGCGCTTGCCGTCGATCTTCTGGATGGCGTGAATCACCGTGGAGTGGTGCTTTCCCCCGAATCTCCGCCCGATCTCCGGCAGCGAGGAATCCGTCAGCTGCTTGCAGAGGTACATCGCGATCTGGCGCGGAAACGAGACCTGGTGGGCGTTGTTCCGCGACTTCAGCTCGCTGACCTTGAGATTGTAGGTGTCGGCCACGAGCTTCTGGATGCTGTCCACCGTGACCATCGGGGCGGTTTGGCTGAGGATGTCCCGTAGCGTCTCCTTGGTGAGCTCGAGGGAGATCTCCCGGCCGGACATGGAGGCATAGGCGATCACCCGGATGAGCCAGCCCTCCAGCTCCCGGATGTTCGACTTGCTGTTGGAGGCGATGAAGAGGGCGACGTCGTCGGGGAGCACGGTCCGCTCGGCCTCCGCCTTCTTCCTCAGGATCGCCACCTTCGTCTCGAGGTCGGGGGGCTGGATGTCCGCGATGAGTCCCCACTCGAACCGGGAACGGAGCCGCTCCTCGAGGGTCGGTATCTCGCGCGGAGGGCAGTCGCTGGTGATGACGATCTGGCTCTGCGCGTCGTACAGGGCGTTGAAAGTGTGGAAGAACTCCTCCTGCGTCCGCTCCTTGCCGGCGAGGAATTGGATGTCGTCGATCAGGAGGAGGTCCACGCTGCGGTACCTTTCCTTGAACTCCAGCGTCTTCTCGAAACGGATCGCATTGATCAACTCGTTCATGAAGTGCTCGGTGGAGACGTAGCGCAGCCTCGTCGTGCCCTTTCGATGGAGGCGGTTGCCGATGGCCTGCATGAGGTGGGTCTTGCCCAGGCCGACGCCCCCGTAGATGTAGAGCGGGTTGTAGGCGCGGGTGGGCTGCTCGGCGACCGCCATCGCCGCGGCGTGAGCGAACTGGTTGCAGGAAGAGACCACGAAGCTGTCGAAGATGTATCGCGGATTGAGCCAGGGCGTGCTCGGCTCCGCGACCGGCAGCGCCACCGGGGGCGCGGGATCGCGCGGCGCCACCTGCGCCGCGCCGTCCGCGAGGAACCGCACCGTCATCCCCGGCCGCTCGATCTCCTTGAGCGCGTCCTGGATGAGCGGAAGGAAGTTCGTGTTGAGCCACTCCGCGAACCAGGTGTTGGGGACGCGGACGGAAAGGCTCGCGGCGTCCTCGGTGAGTAGCTGCGTCGGTTTAAACCACGTGCTGAACGACCTCGAGTTGACCTTGGACTCGATCCTGCCGAGCACCCGGTCCCACGTGTTCCCGACGCTCGCTTCCAGCACGGCCGCCCTCCGTAGAAAGCCCGCCGAGCCCTTGAAATTTCAGGGCTTGCGGCCCCTCGTCAACGACTATTGGTGCACAGGTTTTCCACAGGTGTGGAAAACGAGGCAGCCCGCTAAGTCACGTTCGGACGGGGGGTTCAACGCGTCGGTCGCGGGGACGGTGTATACATTATGTAAACTTGATTCCTTTGCGCGCCGAAGCCGAAAGAACACCGCGATTTGAGGGCGTGACCAGAATCCCTGGCACGGCACCTCCACCGCGGGCACCGCTCGCGTCCCCCTCATGGTCCGACCTTTGTGTCAATGGACTCGTGCCTACCGAGCGCGCCGAGACTACCACAGTGCGGAGCCGCGTTTCAAGCGCTCGCGATTCCGCGCGCCGCCACGCTCTCGCCGTCGTCCCTTCGACTGCGTTCCCCCGACCGAGAATCCACCGCGGCCCGGCGCGCCGCCGCTTGACAGTCCGCCGCGCCTTCCCTACCATGACCGTTTTCGCCGGGCGACGCCCGAGGGCCGTGCACGATGAAGCGGACTTTTCAGCCGAACAACCGGAGACGCAAGAAGACCCACGGCTTCCTGGTCCGGATGCGCTCCAAGGGGGGACAGCTTGTCCTGTCCCGACGCCGCAGGAAGGGACGCAAGCGCCTCTCCGCCTGAAACGCGGAACGGGGACGCACGCTTTCCGCGAGCCTATCGGCTCACTGCGCGGCGCGAGTTCATCGCGGTCTACGAGAAGGGACGCCGCGCGGGTTCCACGTCCTTCGTGATGTTCGCCCTACCCAACACGAGAGGTCACTGCCGCCTCGGCATCACGGTCACCCGCAAGGCGGGGCCGTCCGTACAGCGGAATCGCATCCGGCGCGTCCTGAGAGACGTGTTCCGTCGCCATCGGTCCGAGCTGGCGCCGGCGCTCGACCTCGTGGTGAACGCACGACCGGGGACCTCGACGGTACCGCTCGCCGACTTGGAGCGGGAGTTCCTCGATCGATTCTCCGACCTCAGGCGGAGATTCCGGTCATGAGCCCCCGCTCCGCGCTCGGCGCCGCGATTCGCGCCTACAAACGTTTCGTCTCGCCCCTGCTCCCGCCGGCGTGCCGCTTCGAGCCGACCTGCTCGGAGTACGCCGCCGACGCGGTGGAGCTTCACGGCATCGCGCGCGGGAGCGCCTTGGCGCTCGCGCGGCTCGCCCGGTGCCACCCCTGGAGCCGCGGCGGCTTCGACCCGGTCCCGGGGTCGCGGCCCGGCGGCCGTCGCTGAAGGAGGACGACCCCTCGGCCATGGAGAAGCGCGCCGTCATCGCCATCGCCCTGTCGTTCATCGTCCTCCTCGGATGGTACTGGCTGTTCCCTGCGCCGAAGCCGTCCGCGCCCGCGACCCCGCCCGTCGCCGGCAGTCGCGCCGCGCCCGCCCCGGTTGCCCCGGCCGCCCCGAAGCCCGCAGAGCCCACCGCGGTCGCGGCGGCGTCCGAGCCCGGACCGACCGCGCGGGCCGTCGCCGCCGAGAAGGCGGAGACGATCCGCGTCGAGACCGCCGTGTGCGAAGTGGTGCTGACCAACAAGGGTGGGCGCGTCCTCTCGTGGCGCCTCAAGGGTTACAGCGACTCGGCCGACCAGCCGGTCGAGCTGGTGCCCGCGTACGCCGAGCGCGACGACCTGCTCCCGCTCGGCCTGGACCTGGACGACGCGGCGCTCGCGAAGTCCTTGAACGGCGCGCTGTTCAGCGTCGAGCGGACGCCCCTGCCGGCGTCGTCGGCTGCGCCGGGGGAGCGGATCCGGTTCTCGTGGGCCGATGGGAAGGGGATCGAGGCGGAGAAGGTTCTGGTCTTCCGGAAGGACGACTACCTCGCCGACCTCTCGATCGCCGTGACGGATCGCGGGAGACCGCTTCCTGCTCGGGTCACCTGGGGTCCTGGCTTCGAGGCGCGCGACCCGAGCCAGGGCTCGCGGCAGCTCCACTACATCGGTCAGGCCGTGGTGGACATCGGGGGCGTGGTCAGCCGCACGGCCCGCGGCCGGATCAAGCAGGATGTCACGATTCCGGAGAGCGGCGCGCTCCGCTGGGCCGGTCTCGAGGAGCAGTTCTTCGCTGCGCTGGTCATGCCCGCGGGCGGCCGGGGCGGTGCCTTGATCCGACAGATCGGCGTGGTGCCGGAACGGTCCGCCTCCTCGGCGACGGATTCCAAGGAGGCGAAGCCGGAGCCGCAGTTGGTGATGGCGGTGGGCGTGCCCTCGGAGGGGGCTCGCCTGTACGTGGGACCGAAGAAGTACACCCTGCTCCGCAAGCTCGGTGGTGACCTCGACGCCGTGGTGTGGTTCTCCTCGTACAGGCCGATCTACTGGCTCGCGAAGTACCTGTTCCTGGCCCTGCTCTGGGTTCACGACCATGTGGCGCCGAACTACGGCCTCGCCATCATCCTGGCCACGGTCGCGCTCCGTCTCGTGTTCTTCCCGCTGAACCAGTACTCCATGGTGAACATGCGGAAGATGCAGTCCCAGATGCAGCGCATTCAGCCGAAGATCAACGCGATCAAGGCGAAGTACAAGAAGATGAAGGACGCCCAGGGCCGGGCGAAGATGAACGAGGAGATGATGGCCCTCTACCGCAAGGAGGGGGTCAACCCAATGGGCGGAATGTCGGGCTGCCTTCCCATGCTGGTGCAATTCCCGATCCTGATCGCGTTCTACAACATGCTCACGGTCGCGGTGGAGCTTCGGTCGGCGCCTTTCGTCGGCTGGATCCGCGACCTGACGCTCAAAGACCCGTTCTACGTCACGCCGATCCTGATGGGCGCGACCATGTTCCTCCAGCAGAAGATGACGACGACCAAGGCCGGCGACCCGATGCAGCAGCGGATGATGACGATGATGCCCGTGGTCTTCACCGTCATGTTTCTCAACCTGCCGAGCGGACTCGTCCTATACTGGTTCGTCAACAACCTGCTGGGCATCGGCCAGCAGTGGCTCGTGAACCGTCACATCGGCCGGCTGGAGGCAGCGGCTCAGAAGGCCTGATCCGGGATGGGCGTCCAGCGGGAATTCGAAGGCCGGGATCTGGAGGAGGCGCTCACCGCCGCTTCCATCGCGCTGGGAGTCCCCCGCGAGCGCTTCCAGTTCCGGCTAGTGGACGAGGGCCGCCGGGGGCTGTTCGGCATCGGCGCGAAGCGGGTCCGGATCGTCGTCGAGGCCGAGACACCGGAGGCCGCGGACGCCGCCGGCGTACGGGCGGCCCCTCGGGCTGGGCCCGGCGAGGACGACCGCGAGCCGGAGGCACGCTCCCTCGAAGAGACGGTCCGCCACATGCTCCAACTGATGGGCCTCGACGTCGAGGTGCGGGCCGAGGTGACGGAGGAGGCGGGCAGGGTCGTCCTGACCGGAGCGGACCGGCGCGTCCTCCTGCAGAAGGACGCCGAGCTGGTGAGCGCCCTGCAGTTCCTGCTCAACCGGATGGCGCGGAGGACCTGGCCTTCGATCAGCCACGTCCTGGTCGCCTGCGAGGGTTTCCGCGACCGGCGCGAGGAGGACCTCGTCGAGCTCGCCCGGCAGGTGGCGGAACAGGTCGTACGGACCGGACGTCCGCGCAGGCTCCACTCGATGAACCCCTACGAGAGGCGCCTGGTCCACCTGACCGTGCGCGAGTTCCCCGAGCTGACCTCGCACTCGGCGGGCAACGGCTTCCTGAAGCAGATCACGGTGGCCCCCGTCGGACGCGGCGGCGAGGCCTGATCCGGGCTCCGCCGCCGATCCCGCCGTGCCGGCGCCCGCTGCTTTCCCGATGCACGATCTCGACGCGACGATCGTCGCCGGCGCGAGCCCCCCCGGCCGCGGAGGCGTCGGCTGCGTCCGGATCAGCGGTCCGGCGGCGTTCTCGGTCGCCGGAGCGCTCTTCACGCCCGGCAGGGGGGGGCCGCCGGTACCCGGCGGCCCGCCGCGATTCGGACGGTTCCTCGGCCGCGACGGGCGAGCGCTGGATCACGGTTTCCTGGTGCTGTTCGTTCCCGGCGCGTCGTACACCGGCGAGGCGACCGCCGAGCTTTGGCCCCACGGCAGCCCCGCGGTCCTCGCCGAGCTGGTGCAGGCGGCGGTCGCCTCCGGCGCGCTCCCCGCCGGCCCCGGAGAGTTCACCTACCGGGCCCTCCGCCGCGGCCGCCTCGATCTGGCCCGTGCCGAGGCGGTGCGCGACCTCGTGGCCGCGAGGACCCTGTTCCAGGCCAGGGTCGCGTTCGCGCAAGCGGAAGGCGCGCTGTCGCGCCGCTTGCGTCCGTTGCGGGAGTCGCTGGCGGACCTGGTCGCCCGTGGCGAGGCGGCGGTCGAGTTCGTGGAAGAGTCGGAGACGCACCTCCCGCCCGGCAGGCTCGAGCGGGAGCTGGCCGAGGCGCGCGAGACGGTCGGCGGCCTCTTGGCAGGATTCCGGACCGGCCGGATCGCACGCGAGGGTGCCGCGCTGGCCATCGCGGGGGCGCCCAACGTCGGCAAGTCCTCGCTCTTCAACCGGCTCCTGGAGCGAGACCGCGCGATAGTCGCGCCGACGCCGGGGACGACTCGGGACACGCTGGAGGAGTGCGTGGATCTCGACGGGATCCCCCTGCGGCTCGTGGACACCGCGGGTGTCCGGGAGTTGACGGACGCCGTCGAGGCGGAAGGCGTCCGGCGGGCGCGTGAAGCGGTCGAGCAGGCCGATCTGGTGCTCCTCGTGCTCGATGCGTCGCGCGATCCCGAGCCGGAGGAGCTCGCGGCGCTGGATCGGATTTCGGGAAAAGGGAGGAGCGGCCGCCGGCTCGTGGCGCTCAACAAGTCGGACCTCCCCGGGGCCCTCGACGTCCCGATCCCCTGCCCCGAGACGGTGCGTGTATCGGCATTGACCGGCCTCGGGCTCGACGAGCTCCGGGCGCTGCTCCTGGAGCGCCTCGTCGGCGAGGGGCCGGTCGAGGAGCCGGTGCTCACCGACGCGCGGCACGCGCATGCCCTCGAGGCGGCCCTCGAGGCGCTGGAGCGGGCCGCCCGGACGGAAACGGCGGGCCTCTCCGAGGAGCTGGTCCTCGAGGACCTGCACGACGCGTTGCGCCACCTCGCCGAGATCACAGGGGAGTTGGCGCCGGCGGACCTGTACGAGAGGATCTTCTCCACGTTTTGCATCGGCAAGTGAGGTGCCGTGGCGGGACGGAGAACGGGATGACGCGAGACGGTGCGGAGAGCGCGACACGGGACGATGCCGCCGCCTTCGAGCGGCTCCGCGCCGACGTCGTCGTCGTCGGGGCCGGCCACGCGGGGTGCGAAGCCGCTCTCGCCGCGGCGCGCATGGGCTGCTCGACCGTCCTCGTGACGCTGCGACGCGACTCCGTGGCGCGGATGTCGTGCAATCCGGCGATCGGGGGGCTCGCCAAGGGGCACATCGTACGGGAGATCGACGCCCTCGGTGGCGCCATGGCGAGGCTCGCGGACGCGTGCGGGATCCAGTTCCGGCTGCTGAACAGGAGCCGCGGTCCCGCGGTTCGGGGGCCGCGGGCGCAGCAGGACAAGGAGCGCTACCACTTGGCGATGCTCGGAGAGATCCTGGGCGCGCCTCGTTTGCGGCTCGTCGAAGGCGAGGCAGCGGGCCTCCTCGTCGACGGAGGAACCCTCCTCGGCGTCACGCTCCGCTCAGGGATGGAGCTCTGGTCCGGCAGGGTCGTGCTCACCGCGGGGACGTTTCTCCGAGGGCTCCTGCACGTCGGGGATGAGCGCACGCCCGGCGGGCGCGTCGGAGAGCCGCCGGCGAACGCCCTGTCGGCGGGGCTCGCGGCGCTCGGGTTCCGGATGGGGCGGTTCAAGACCGGCACCCCGCCGCGTCTGGCGAAGGTGAGCGTCGACCTCGGCCGGTTCCCGGAGCAGCCGGGCGACGAAGAGCCGGTGTTCTTCTCCGAGGCGACCCGGGCCCCCTCGCTTCCGCAGGTGAGCTGCCACGTCGCCAGCACGAACGTCCGAGTGCACCGCCTCGTGACCCTCAATCTCGACCGCTCGCCGCTCTACTCCGGCGCGATCCGAGGCCGGGGCCCCCGCTACTGCCCTTCCCTCGAGGACAAGGTGGTCCGCTTCCCCGACCGCGAGCGCCACCAGATCTTCGTGGAGCCCGAGGGACTCGAGAGCCCCCTCCTCTATCTCAACGGCTTCTCCACGTCCATGCCGCCCGACGTTCAGCTCTCGATGGTGCGGGCCGTCGAGGGGCTCGAGGATGCGAAGATGGTGCGTCCCGGGTATGCGGTGGAGTACGACTACGTGGACCCCACCGAGCTCAGGCCGACGCTCGAGACTCGCCGTCTCCCGGGGCTCTACCTCGCCGGACAGATCGACGGAACCACGGGGTATGAGGAAGCGGCCGGCCTGGGGCTCCTGGCGGGGATCAACGCGGCGCTGGCGGCCCGCGGCGACGCGCCGCTCGTGCTCGGCCGCGAGGAGGCGTACCTCGGCGTGCTCGCGGACGACCTCGTCACCCGCGGGACGACGGAGCCGTACCGGATGTTCACCTCCCGCGCCGAATACCGGCTCCTGCTCGGCGTGGATACCGCGACACGCCGTCTCTCGCCGCATGGCCTGAAGATCGGCCTCCTCGACCCGGCGCGGGCCGACGCGGCGTCGGCGCGGTGGCGGACGCTCGAACTGGCGCTTCGGCGCCTGGAGGAGGAGCGGTTCGTACCGGATGCCGGAACGAGGAGCGAGCTCGCCGCGAGAGGCATCCTGCTGGAGGCGCCCCTCAGCACCGCGGATCTCCTCCGGCGACCGGAGGTGGAGCCCAGCAGCCTCGCCGGTTTGAGCGCCGCCCTCGACGGGCTCGACGGGCGGGACCGGCGGGTCGCCGCGGAGACCTTGAGGTACTCCGGATACGTCGAGCGACAACGGCGCACGGCGGATCGCGTCGCTCGCGCCGGTGAGCGGAGGATCCCCGACGGTTTCACGTACCGCGGCCTCGCCGGGCTGTCGCGCGAGCTCACGGAGAAGTTGGAGGCAGTGCGGCCAGAGACCCTCGGCCGCGCTTCCCGGATCGACGGGATGACCCCCGCGGCGCTGGCGCTCCTCGCGGTCCACATCGAGAAGGTCGCGCCGGGGGCGGCTTGAGCCGCGCCTTCGACGGGTTCCCGCTCGAAGAGGCGATCGCCGCCCGGGCGGCCGTGGTGGGGATCGTCCTTCCACCTCCGTCCGTCGCGGGTCTCGCCGCGCACGCGCGCGCGGTGATGCGCGAGAGCCGGCGGCTCCACCTGACCGCCGTTCTCGATCCCGCCGCTTTCGTCGAGCGGCACCTCGGCGAGTCGTTCGACGGGGCGGCGATGGTCGACCCCGGAGCGGTCGGGACGCTGCTCGACTTGGGGAGCGGCAATGGTTATCCCGGCTTGCCGCTGGCTGCGGCGCGGCCGCGCCTGAAGGCCGCGCTCGCGGAGGCTTCGCCGAAGAAGGCGGAGTTCCTGAGGGAGGTGATCGCCGAGGCGGGGCTCCCGTCGGCGCGCGTGATCGAGCGCCAGATCCAGCGCCCGGGGGACCTCGACCCTCTCGTCGGCGGGATCCGTCTCGTCGTCACGCGCGCGGCCGGAGGCTGGGAGCGGATTCTCCCGCGCCTTCGTCCGCGCCTGGACCCCGTGGGCGAGGTGCTCGTGTGGGCCGGAGTGGACATGGAGACGGTGCGGCACCGGGTCGCATGGCGACGCCTTGAGCTGGTCGAGCGGCGCCTCCTTCGGGGGCGGGAGCGATCGTGGGTGTGGCGATTCCGTGGCGCCGGCTAAAACCGCCAGGTGAGGCTCAACCTCGCGCTCCGGCCGTCCTGCAGAATCACATCCTGAACGTGCTCGGCGGAGCCGGGCACGCCGTAGTGGCGGTCGAGGAGGTTGTAGGCCACGACCGAGACGTCGAGCCCCCTCGTGAGCTCCCGGGCGAGCAGATCGGCGTTGACCACCAGGAACCCGCCCGCCTGGCCGCCGGCGAGGGTCTTTCGCCGGCTCGTGAAGAGCGCCTCGAACCCGCCGAGGAGCCTCGGAGCGCCGAGCGGCACCAGGAGGTGGAGCTTCGCCAGATGCCGGGGCGAGTTGGTCAGACCCGAATTGTCCTCGTCGTTCGTGGTCTTCTGGAGCGAGTAGCTGAGCCGGGTCTCGACGCCGCGCGACCACCGACGGTCCAGCGCCAACTCGGCGCCGTGGGACGACACGGACTCGACGTTGCGGTAGATGGTCTCGCCCAGGCCCGGGTCGAGCTCCAGCGTGATGAGGTCTCTCGTCCGGTACTTGAAAGCCGACGCGGACAATCGCACCCGACAGGGGAGGTCGCTCTCGATCACGGCCTCGTACGTGGTGATCGTCTCTGGGCTGAGGTCGGGATTGGCCGCCGAAGGGCTCACGGAGTAGAACGACTCGTAGGCGTTCGGCGCCCGGAACGCGCGGCCGAAGAGGAGCTTCAGCGCCGTCCGCTCGCGAGGCTTGTAGACCAGCGCGACCCTCGGGTTCGTCGTTCCGCCGAACGTCTCGTACCGGTCGTGACGGAGCCCGAGGTTCACGATGAACCGCTTCGTCGGAGTGAACTCGTCTTGCGCGAAAAGGGCGAAGAAGCCGGCGGACCTGCGCGACCGAAGATACTCGACGTAGGGATCCACGTCGTGGTTGTCCTGCTCCTGCCGGTAGTCGTCCCGGTACTCGATCCCGGTCGTCAGGACGTGGCTCCTGAGCGTCCGGGTCGACCAGTCGATCTCGGTACCCCACGAGTATCCCTTCGCGGAATCGTCGTTCAGCACGGGCACGGGGTCGTGATAGGCGTAGAGGCCGTAATACCGGTACCAGTCATGGTAGAGGCGCGCGGAGAACTCGGATCGCGCCCCCGTCGGCGCTCCGTAGCGGGCCTCCAGGAACGCGCGCTCGTCCGTGGTCCGGTTTCTCCGGTCGTCGAACGCGGTGCCGAAGGCCCCCGTAGGAATCCCCTTCTCCCTCGAGGAGTACGCCGCCTCCAGGTCCAGGCTTCCGCGAGAAACCCTCGCGAAAGCTCTGCGGTATCGGTCGTAGTCGCCGCCGGCCGCCACGCCGTGATTCGTCCCGGCCGTGTCGAATTCCTTGAAGTACAGGTCCTGGCCGTCGCTTTCGTGGCCTGAGGCCGACGCGATGACGTCGAGGCCGCTCAGGGTGGAGCGGCCGAACGCGAGGCGCCCGGCGGTCGTTCCGAAGCTCGCGCCCTTCCCCTCCGCCTCGAAGCCCCCGAGATCCTTCCCCCGCCGGGTGATCACGTTGATCACGCCGAAAAAGGCGTTCGTTCCGTACACCGAGGAGCTGGGGCCGCGGACGACCTCGACCCGGTCGATGAGCTCCACGTCGAGAATCCCCTCGGTTCCGAGAAGGGCCTGCTCGAACACGTCGTCGTTCAACCGGTGCCCGTCCAGCAGGAGGAGCACGCGGGTGTTGTAGTCTCCGGGGCGGCTGAACCCGCGGGTGCCCAGGTAGGTGTAATTCCGGTCGTAGCTGGTGTAGAAGCCGGGAAGGCCGTTCAGGATGTCGCCCAGGGTCCGGTAACCGTGGCGCCGGATCTCTTCCGCGATCACGATGCTCACCGAGGCGGGGGCGTCCACGGTCTTCTGAGTGTAACGTGAGGCTGCCACCACCTCGGGGATCTGGATCTGCAGCAACTCCTCGAGGCTGAGTTGCGTCAGGTCGCCCGGAGCCGCCGTCGCCGCGGGCTCCGGTGCGGCCGAGGCATGGGCGCCGAGGAGCGAGAGCGCGGCCACGGCGCAAACCGCTGCCGCGAGCCGGCCGACGCGGTGGCGGTTCCGCCCGCCATCGATCGAGAAGGGCGTTCCGCGCTCTCTCATCGATTCAAACCTCCCACCCGGCTGGGACAGGTCGCCGCCATGTCTCCGCCGACCCTCCCGGCGTCGAGGACCTCTCGCACCTTCCTCGTGAGCGCGTCGGGGGTGAACGGCTTCTGGATGAAAGGCGTCCCCGGCTCGAGCGTCCCCTGGCTCCCGAGGGCTCTCCCGGTATAGCCGGACATGAACAGCACCTTCATCGCCGGCCGGAGCGGCCGCACGCGCTCCACGAGCTCCCGCCCGTTCAGCTGCGGCATCACGACATCGGTGAGCAAGAGGTCGACGGCTCCGGGGTGGCGCTCGCAGAGCACGATCGCCTCCCCGCCGTGGGGCGCGGCGAGCACGGTGTACCCGTTGACCCGCAGGATCTCCCCGGCGAGGTCGCGGACGATGTCGTCGTCCTCGACGAGGAGGACCGTCTCCGTCCCGCGCGGCGCCTCCTCGGCCGACGACGCGCCGAAGACCGTCGCGGCCCGTGCGACGAGAGGCAGGTAGATCTTGAACGTCGTCCCCCGGCCGGGCTCGCTGTACACCCAGACGGTGCCTCCGCTCTGCTGGACGATCCCGTACACCGTCGATAGACCGAGGCCCGTCCCCTTCCCCCTCTCCTTCGTGGTGAAGAACGGCTCGAAGATGCGCAGGCGGGTCGCCTCGTCCATCCCGCAGCCCGTGTCGCTGATCGCCAGCATGACGTGCGCGCAGGGCCGCACGCCGGGATGCCGGTCCGCGTAGTTCTCGTCCAGCTCCACGTTGGCCGTCTCGATGACGAGCCGCCCGCCCTGCGGCATCGCGTCGCGCGCGTTGACCGCGAGGTTCATGATCACCTGCTCGATCTGGCCTGGGTCGGCCAGCACGCATCCCAGGTCCGACGCCGGCTGCGCCGACAGCTCCACGTCCTCGCCGATCAGCCTGGCCAGCATCTTGTGCATGTTGGCGACTACGTCGTTCAGGTCGATGACGCGAGGCTCCATGACCTGTTTCCGGCTGAAGGCGAGGAGCTGGCGGGTGAGACCCGTGGCCCTCCGCCCGGCCTTGAGGATCTCCTGGGCGTTGGTGCACAGCGGGTCCCTGGGATCGATCCGGCGGAGCATCAGCTGCGCATAGCCCACGATGGCCGTCAGCAGGTTGTTGAAGTCGTGGGCCACGCCACCCGCAAGGAGGCCGATCGCCTCCATCTTCTGGGCCTGGCGCAATTGCTGGTCGCTCTGCCGGAGCGCCTCCTGCGCTTCCCGTCGCTCCTCGACCTCGCGGCGGAGCTCGCCGGTGCGGGCCTCGACGCGATGCTCCAGCTCGTCGTGAGCCTTTCTGAGCGCCTCGTCGCGCGACTCGATGAGGGAGAGCATCTCGTTGATCGCCGACGCCAGGTATCCCAGCTCGTCGTTCCCCTCGCGTACGACTCGAACCGAGTAGTCCTTCGTGTCCGCCACCTTCCGGGCCGCCTCGGCCATTCGTCCGACGGGTCCGGACACGATCCGCTGGAATCGGTAGGAGAGCGCCAGGGCGACCGAGACCGACAGCAGCAGCAGGACGCCGACGATGAAGAAGTAACGCTCGAGCAGCAGGTCGAGCTCTCCCAGGTCGGAAGTCAGGGCGATGGTCCCCACCACCTCCCGGTCCAGACGGATGCGCTGCACGAGTACGAGGTGGCTCCCCTCGAAGCGGTAGCCTTCCGGTCCGGGCGCGGAAGGGGCGGGGCTTCCTTTCGGAAAGCGGGCGAACGCCATTCCTTCCGGGGTGTAGATGACGGCCGACACGACGTGGGGCTTCGCGCGGAGGGCCGCCAGCACGTTCCCCGCCGATCGGGCGTCCCGGAACGTCAGGGCGGCCGTGGAGTTGCTCCCCAGGATTCCGGCCAGCGTGTCGAGGTCGCGGACGAGATCGTTCCTGGCCGCCAAGACGCCGTAGCCCACGAAGCCGGCGGAGGCGAGCAAGAGTCCGACCACGCTCGTGAGCGAGATGGCGAGGATCAGCTTCGCGCGGATCGAAAGATCCCGCCAGAGGTTGCGACCCGGCATGGGTCGTCCGCTCACGTCGCGCTCCCGGTGCGCGGGGCGACTCCGGCCCCCCCGGCACCCGCGGTGGCGACGAGGGCCGCGAGGGCCGGCATCAGCCGCTCGATCTCCCGTTCGAGCGCGGGGAGCGCCTCGGTGCCTTCCGCGACGTTTCCCTCCCGGCCGAGGGTCTCGAGTCTCCCGGCGATCTCGCGTGCGGCCACGGCCGACAGGGCGCCCAGCGCCCCCTTCAGCTTGTGCGCCGTCCGCTCGACCCCGGCGGCGTCGGCGCGCAGGAGATGCCCTCTCAGTTCCTCGACCAACCGGGGCGCGTCTTCGCGGAACATCTCCACGAGCTCCCCGAGCAGCGACGCGTCGGACCGGACGCGCTCCATCACGTCCTCGACGTCGACGACGACGACTCCCGGGGGCACGTCGGCGCCCTCCGCCGGCGCGGGAGGTACGGGAGCCGACGACAGCAGGCGCTCGATCTCACCGAACAGCTTGTCCTGGCGAATCGGCTTCGCGACGTACCCGTCCATCCCCGCGGCGAGGCAGCGCTCGGAATCCCCCTTGAGCGCGTGCGCCGTGAGAGCGATCACGGGGACATGCCCTCCGCTCGCCTTCTCCTTGGCGCGCAGCGCCGCGGTCGCCTCGAAGCCGTCCATGCAAGGCATCTGCACGTCCATCAGCACCAGGTCGAACCGCTCCCGCTCGAGCGCCGCGAGGACCTGTCTCCCGTCTCCCACCGTCACCACGGTGTGCCCCGATTTCTCGAGCATCCTCGAGGCCACCAGCTGGTTGATCGGATTGTCCTCGGCGAGGAGGATGCTGAGGCTCCTCCGGGCCTCCTGCAGCGAGTGCCGGGTGACCAAGCCCTCCGAGCCGGCGGCCCCGTCGGCGGCGAGAACTCCTCTCACGGCCTCCAGCAAGTCGAGGCCCACCACGGGCTTCGTGAGGTAACCGGAGACACCGATCTGGCGGCACCGCGCGCCGTCGCCCGGTCTTCCGGCGGAGGTCAGGAGAAGGAGCTTCGTGGCGGCGATCCTCTCGTCACGTCGGATCCGCTCGGCCAGATCGAATCCGTCCATCCCGGGCATCAGTCCGTCGAGGAGCGCCAGCGCGAACGGGTCTCCGGCCTCTCGGGCCTTCTCGAGGGTGGCGAGCGCGGCGAGACCGGACTCGGCCTCCGCCGGCCGCATGTCCCACCCCCGGAGCATTTCCACGAAGACTCTGCGATTTGTCGCGTTGTCGTCCACGACCAGCGCGTGGAGCCCCCGCAGGCTCGCGGCGCCGACCCGGGGCGCGGAAACCGCCTCTTCCGTTCCCAGGGCGAAGCGCGCGGTGAACTGGAAGATGCTCCCCTCCCCGACCGCGCTCTCGACCCAGATGCGTCCCCGGAGCATGTCGACCAGCCGCGCGGCGATGGCGAGGCCGAGGCCGGTGCCGCCGTACTTCCGAGTCGTGGACCCGTCGGCCTGTGAGAACGGCTCGAAGATGAGTTCTCGCAGGGCCTCGGGGATCCCGATCCCGGTGTCGGTCACGGAGTAGCGGACCACGACGTCGTCCTCGGCGCGCTCCTCGACGGCGACCTCCACGACGACCTCGCCCCGCTCCGTGAACTTGACGGCGTTCCCGACGAGGTTGACGAGGACTTGCCGCAGGCGGCCCGGGTCCCCCACGAGCGCGTCTGGGACTCCGGGCCGGACGTGGCAGGTCAACTCCAAGCCCTTTTGCTGCGCGCGGAACGCGAGGGTCTTGAGGGTGTCGCGAAGGTTGTGCCGCAGGCTGAAGGGAGTGCTCTCGAGGTCGAGCCGGCCGGCCTCGACCTTCGAGAGGTCCAGGATGTCGTTCAGCAGCGTCAAGAGCGAGTCCGCTGAGACCTTGATCGTCTCGAGGTACTCGCGTTGCTCGGAATTGAGGTCGGTGCCGAGTGCGAGATCCGTCATCCCGATCACGCCGTTCATCGGTGTGCGAATTTCGTGGCTCATGTTCGCCAGGAACTCCGACTTCAGACGCGCCGCCTCGAGCGCCGCATTCCGAGCCTCCGCCAGGGCCTCGGCCTGCCGCGCGAGCGCCTCCGCTTGCTTCTCCGCCTCGACGCGGGCTTCCTCAACCGCGGCGTAGTAGCGGCGGAGCTCCTCCTCGGTGCGCTTGCGGGACGTGATGTCCTGGGCGACCATCACGTAGCCGCGGGTGCGCCCGTCTCGATCGCGCATGTCGGATGCGGAAAACGAGACGTCGATCCGGCGACCGTCCCGCGCCACGACCACCGATTCCTGGTCGCTGAGCGAGCCGTCCCGGACCAGTCGCTCGAGGCTGGCGTCCACCGGGCACTCGCTGCCGAACAGCATCCGCACCGGCCGCCCGATCAGCTCCCCTTCCTCGAAGCCGGTGAGCCGGAGGGCCGCGCGGTTGACCATCTCGATGGTCGCGTCGGGCCGGATCACCACCAGGGCGTCCATGAGGGAGCGAATGATGCCGTCGAAGTAGTTCTTGGAGACGGTGGTCCCACCGAGGTTCTCCGCCATGCGGTTGAACGCCTCGGCGAGCTTCCCGACCTCGTCGAGCGTCCCGACCTCGATGCGGGTGTCGAGGTTCCCGGTGCCGATGGCGGCAGCCGCATCCGCCAGCCGGACGAGCGGTCGGGTGACGAGCCGCTGGAGCCGCGAGGAGACCAGGAACGCCACGATCGAGGACGCGAGGGCCACGATCGACACCGCGATGGCGTACCGCCACAGGCGCTCCCCGACGGCGTCGAGGTTCGAGTCGAGGTAGAGAGTCCCGACCGCTTCCCCGTCCAGCACGATCTGTCGGGAAAGGACGAGGTGCCCCCCTTCGAAGCGCACGCCGGGAGGCGGCGGGCGAGGCGGCGTGGGATGCGGGGACGCTGCCATGCCGTCGTACACGGCCAGCGGATCGCCGCCGCGGCCGTAAATCACGCCTTTTTCGACGTCCGGGGTCGCCCTCAAGGCCGAGAGCATCTCCTGCGCGGAGCGCGCGTCGCCGAACGTGATCGCCGCAGTGCTGTTGCTCCCGATCACCTTCCCCAGTGTCCGGAGGTCGTTGACCCTGTCACGCCGGAAGGTCACGAGGTCGTAGGAGACGAATGTGATCGAGGCGAGGAGCAGCGCGGAAAGGCTGGTCAGAGTCGTGACGAGCATGACCTTTCGGCGAAACGGGAGGTCATGGGGGGCAAGCATGTCAGCGCCCTCCCGCCACGGGATCCCGAAGCACCCGGGCCACCGAGAGCAGCCTGGAGCTGATCTTGAGGCCCGAGCGGGCGGCGGCGTCGAGGTCGACCTCGAACCGGACCCCGCGGTCCTCAATGAAGAACCGGATCACCGCGCCGCGCTTGCCGGTGGTCATCTCGGTGACGGTGAGCACGGGCGCGCCTCGCAGCGTCTCCATGATCTCGAGAAACCTCCGGTCCTCGGAAGTTCCGATGAAGAGGATCCGGCAGGCGGTCGCGTCCTTCGGCTCGCGGAGGCGCCGCACCGCGATCGTCTGCCCGTTGAACTTCTTGCCGGCGACGGCGCGGTCCAGGATCTCCCCGAAGGGATCGGATCCCAGGATGCCGATGGTGAACGTTCGATCCCCGACCCCACGGACATCGGGCCACTCGACGAACCGAGCGAAATTGAAGAGGAAAGCCGCCTTGACCTCGTACTCGAGTCTGGCGGCCGGTTCCGCCACCCTTGCATCCTCGAAGGCCGACACGGGCGAAGACAGGCAGAGAAGCCAGGCGAGCCCGCGAAACGCGGCAAGGAAGACGCGCCGGTAGGGAGCGTCTCCGGAGAAGGTCCTCGATGCGGCGCGACCCGCTGGGACGATCGGCGCGGACACGGTGGCTCGGTGCCTCCTCCGTGGGTGGTTCGCGACCTTCTGCAGTCGTGCTCACGGCGTCACGAGACGCGCCGAAGGCCCTTCAACACACTCGGTATCAACGTCTCGGCATGTTTGTATATAACTTTAACAACATACGCATATTGATGTAGTGGCTCGCCGAACCATGAGCTGCTATATGTAATCATATCGAATATAAAGCGAATATGTCTTCCGACCTGGAACGGATTCGATGACTCCCTCAGTCTGTTCCACGTGGAACTGGCGGGAGGGCTGGGGGCGCACCAACGAGTTCCACGTGGAACCCTGCGCTCGTGTTGACCTGCGCGAACCGGAAGGGCAGAATCAACGGCAGCTCGCGGCCGCGGGTGCGGAACGCCGAAGGGCGGCTGGAGGAGGCGCTGTGGGTCGAGTCGTTGCCATCGTGAACCAAAAAGGAGGGGTCGGAAAGACGACGACCGCTGTCAGCCTCGCGGCCGCGTTGGCCATCGCGGAGCGCCGGACCCTTCTGGTCGATCTGGATCCTCAGGCAAACTCGACCCGGGCCCTCGGATTTCCCGAAGACCCCGAGCGCGCGGGGGTCTACGACGCTTTGTCCGGAGGAGCGGGCCTGGGTGAGATCCAGATCTCGGTGGACGCACTTCCCTACTTCACCCTGGTTCCCTCGGACCGAAACCTGATCGGCGCAGAGATCGAGCTGGTGGACGCGGCCGAGCGCGAATACCGGCTGCGGAAACTGCTCGATCCGGTCAAGGCAGGCTTCGACCACGTGTTCATCGACTGCCCGCCTTCCCTGGGCCTATTGACCGTCAACGCGCTGACGGCGGCGGACGGCGTGCTGATCCCGGTGCAATGCGAGTACTTGGCGCTGGAAGGGATCTCGCAGCTCACCGACACGCTGGATCGGGTGCGTGCGGCGCTCAACCCCGGCCTCGAGATCGAGGGCATCCTGATGACGATGTACGACGAGCGAACCAACTTGGCGAAACAGGTGGTGGAAGAGGTTCGCAGCGTTTTCGGCAACCAGGTCTTCGAAACGGTGATTCCGCGCAACGTCCGGCTCGGCGAAGCGCCGAGCCACGGGAAGGCCATCTTCCTGTACGACATCCGCTCCCGAGGGGCAGAGGCCTACCTAAACCTGGCGAAGGAGTTCCTGGAGCATGACGCGAAAAGCATTGGGGAAAGGGCTTCGTAGCCTCATCCCGGAGGCTCCCGTACGGGTTCCGCAGCCGGCGTCGGCGGGTTCCCCGCCAACGGCCGGCACAGGAGATTCTGTTCGTCTCATCGACATCGACCGGATCCGGGGTAACCGAAAGCAGCCAAGGCAGAGATTCGATGACGAGGGGCTCGAAGCGCTGGCGCACTCGCTGAGCTCGGAGGGACTCCTCCAGCCGGTGCTGGTGCGCCCGCTCCCGGACGGCCGATTCGAGCTGGTCGCCGGAGAGCGGCGATGGAGAGCAGCGCAGCGGGCCGGCCTTCTCAAGATACCGGCGGTAGTCCGCGAGGTTCCTGACGAGCGCCTGCTGGAAATTGCCCTGATCGAGAATCTGCAGCGCGAGAACCTGAATCCCATCGAGGAGGCGCAAGCGTACCGGACCCTCATCGAGACCCTCGGCCTGAAGCAACAGGACGTCGCGGAGCGGGTTGGCAAGCAAAGGGCGTCGATCGCGAACACGTTGCGGCTTCTGTCGCTCGCGGGACCGGTCCAGGATCGCCTCAAGGTCGGCGAGCTCAACATGGGCCAGGGACGCGCTCTTGCGGCACTGCCGGACTTCCGCGAACAGGAGCGGATCGCCGAGAGGACCGTCCGTGAGGGTCTTTCCGTGCGCCAAGTCGAAGCGATCGTCGCCGCCGCCCTCAAGGGCGGGGCTGATCGAAAGGTCCGGAGCGCGCCGCGCCGGGACCCGAACGTCGTCGCGGCTGAGGAGAACCTGCAGCGCGTGATCGGGACCCGGGTTCGCATCGTCGAAGGCCGAAAGGGGGGAAGGATCGAGCTGCACTTCTACAGCCCAGAAGAGATGCAGCGCGTCTACCAAATGGTCTTGGAGGTGGCCCGTCGGAAGGGCGGAGCCTGATGCGTCATGGAGCCGATGGGAGGACCCATCGCGAGCCGACGTATTTGTCGGCAAAACGGCGTGTGCCGACAAAATGGTCGGCAAGTTGTTTTAGGCCGACAAATAAGTCGGCTAATGAAGATTTGCCGACATAACGGTCGGCAGTGACTCTGCCGACGTTCGGACCACGTCGGACCTGATGCCGCGAGAGGTCCAAGCCCCCAGGCTCCCGATTGGTTGACGGTCCGAAAGCGGCTATGATAAGGTCCGCCATCTTCAACAAGGGACGCGTCTTCCCCTCGGTTTCTTCGGGAACGGATGGGGGAGGGGCGCGGTCCCGCGCTGGGGATTCTCGCGCGACCCAGACGTGAGGACATAGACGATCCGTGAAAGACCGATTACTCGCCAAGAGGTACGCAAAGGCCCTTCTCGCTGCGATCGACGATCCGGCTTCCGCGGAGCGCGTGGACGCGTTCTTGGGAGCGATCGCCTCCGCGGCGGGCACCTCCGCTGAGCTGCGAGATGTCTTGCTCAACCCCGCGGTTCCGCGCCAGGTCCGCAGAAAGGTACTCGGGGCGCTCGCCCGCGAGCGCCAGGCGCCCCCGTTCCTGGCGAGCTTCCTTGCGGTCGTTGCCGACCACGGGAGGGCCGACGCGCTTCCGGCGATCGCGGAAGCGTTCCGCGCGATCAAGGACGAGGCGGCTGGCGTCGTTCCCGCGACCCTCACCACGGCGGCCCCACTGCCCGCGGACCTCGTGGCGCGAGCACGAGCCGTCCTGGAGAAGCTCACCGCCCGCAGGGTGTTCCTGACCTGCGTGGTGGAGCCTTCGCTGCTCGGAGGCGCGGTGACCCGGATCGGCTCGACCGTGTACGACGGAAGTCTGAGCACCCAGCTTGGCGCGTTGAGGCGCCGAATGGCCGAGGAGTAGGCATGGAGATCAAGGTCGACGAGATCAGCAAGATCATCCGGCAACAGATCGAGGGATACGAGCGCCGGACCGACACGGCGGAGATCGGCACGATACTCTCGGTCGGCGACGGGATCGCCAGGATCTACGGCCTCGACCGCGTGATGGCCGGGGAGCTCTTGGAGTTTCCCCACGGTGTCATGGGAATGGCCCTCAACCTCGAGGAAGAGAGCGTCGGCGCCGTGCTGCTCGGGGAGACGACGCGGATCAAGGAAGGGGAAGAGGTCCGGCGTACCCGCCGGATCATGCAGGTCCCCGCCGGAGACGCGTTGATCGGGCGCGTCGTCGACGCGCTGGGCCAGCCCCTCGACGGCAAGGGACCGATCCCGACCCGGACCTTCATGAACGTGGAGCGTATAGCTCCGGGAGTCGTGGACCGGGTTCCCGTGAAGGAGCCGCTCCAGACCGGAATCAAGGCGATCGACAGCATGATCCCCATCGGACGCGGGCAACGCGAGCTCATCATCGGCGACCGCCAGACCGGCAAGACGGCCATCGCCCTCGATACGATCATCAACCAGAAGGGGCAGGATGTCGTCTGCATTTACGTGGCGATCGGCCAGAAGCAGTCCACGGTCGCCCAGGTGGTTCGGACCCTCGAGGAGCAGGGGGCGATGGGATTCACGATCGTCCTCGCCGCGTCGGCATCGTCGCCGGCCCCGCTCCAGTACCTGGCCCCCTATGCCGGTTGCGCGATGGGGGAGTACTTCCAGTTCCACGGTAAGGACGGACGGCCTGCGGGAGCGTCCAATCCCGGACGGGCGGTGCTCTGCATCTACGATGACCTCTCGAAGCACGCGGCCTCGTACCGCGAGATCTCTCTCCTGCTCCGCCGGCCTCCGGGCCGCGAGGCGTACCCCGGGGACGTGTTCTACCTGCACTCGCGCCTCCTCGAGCGCGGCTCCAAGCTGAGCCCGGCGCTCGGCGGCGGATCCCTGACCGCGCTGCCCGTCATCGAGACCCAGGCCGGGGACATCTCGACGTACATCCCGACCAACGTGATCTCGATTACCGACGGCCAGATCTACCTCGAGGCGGACTTGTTCTACTCCGGCGTCCGGCCGGCGGTGAACGTGGGCCTGTCGGTGTCGCGCGTGGGTGGGAACGCACAGATCAAGGCCATGAAGCAGGTCGCAGGCCCGCTACGGCTCACCCTCGCGCAGTACCGGGAGCTGGCGGCCTTCGCCCAGTTCGGTTCGGACCTGGACAAGGCCACCCAGGCCCAGCTCGCCCGCGGCAAGCGTCTGGTGGAGATCCTGAAGCAGGGCCAGTACTCGCCGCTCGGGGTCGAGAAGCAGATCCTGGTGATTTACGCCGCCACCAACGGCTACCTCGACGACCTCGAGGTCGCCGACTGCCTCCCGTTCGAACGCGAGCTTTACCGCTATCTCGACGTTCAGGGAAGGGAGCTGATGCAACAGATCGTCTCGAAGGGAAGCCTCGACGACGACCTGAAGGCCCGCGTCAAAGCCGCGCTGGATGACTTCAAGGCGACGTTCAAGACGTCCCGCGCCAACGCCGCCTAGGGCGGAGCCGCATGGCGAAGACACGGGACATCAAGCGCCGCATCCGCTCCATCAGGAGCACGATGCAGGTGACCCGCGCGATGAAGATGGTGAGCGCGGCGAAGCTGCGCCGATCGCAGGAGCGGATCCACGAGGCGAGACCCTACGCGAGCAGGATGCTCTGGGTCCTGCGATCGCTGGCGTCCCGGGCGAAGCCGGACGCCCATCCACTCCTCACGGTCCGACCGCAAGAGCGGATCGACCTCCTGGTCGTGACGGCCGACAAGGGCCTCTGTGGCTCGTTCAATACGAGCATCTACAAGCGTGCCGCAGCGTTCCTCGAGACCCACGCCGGGCGCGCAGTGTCGCTCGACCTGGTCGGACGGAAGGGGAGGGACCACTTCAAGCGCGACCCGCGGCCGCGCAAGCGCGAGTGGGTCGATCTCTATCGTACCCTCGGCTACACCACCGCCGCGGAGATCGCAGGCGATCTCATGGCCGAGTACGTGGGCGAGAGGACCGACGCGGTCTACGTCGTCTACAACGAGTTCAAGTCCATGATCCAGCAGCGGCCCGTGGTCGAGCAGCTCCTGCCGATCGAGCCGCTCGACCTCGCCCCGGGCGAGGTGGCCGAGGACTACATCTACGAGCCAGCGCCGGCGGCCCTTTTCGACCGGCTCCTGCCGAGGCACGTCGAGGTCCAGGTCTACCGAGCCCTGCTCGAGTCCGCGGCGGCGGAGAACGCCGCGCGCATGACCGCCATGGAATCGGCCACGAACAACGCGGCGGAGCTGATCGAGTCGCTGACGCTCTACATGAACCGGGTGAGGCAGGCCTCGATCACCACCGAGATCATCGAGGTGGTGTCGGGTGCGGAAGCGCTGTGAGGGGAGAAGCCCCCATCCTTCGGAGCTGACATGGGTAATCTCGGCAAGGTCGTTCAGGTCATCGGCCCGGTGGTGGATGTCGAGTTCGGGGAGGACCATCTCCCGGCCATCCACAACGCCGTCCGGATCGTGGACGAAGGGAAGGACACGGGCGTCTCCGTCGACGTGATCGCGGAGGTGGAGCAGCACCTCGGAGAGAACCGGGTCCGGTGCGTGGCCATGGAGCCCACCGACGGGATGATCCGGGGGATGGAGGCCGAGGACCAGGGCCAGCCGATCACCGTGCCCGTGGGCGAGTGCACGCTTGGTCGGGTCATCAACGTCGTGGGGAAGGCCGTGGACAAACTGGGCCCCCTCGATGCGCCCGAGCGCTGGCCGATTCACCGCGAGCCCCCGGCCTTCAAGGAGCAATCCACCCGGATCGAGATGTTCGAGACCGGTATCAAGGTGATCGACCTGCTCGAGCCGTACATGAAGGGAGGCAAGACCGGCCTCTTCGGTGGCGCAGGGGTCGGCAAGACCGTTCTGATCATGGAGTTGATCCACAACGTCGCCATGAAGCACGGTGGCTACTCGGTGTTCGCCGGTGTGGGGGAGCGGACGCGCGAAGGGAACGACCTCTGGCTCGAGATGCAGGAAGGGGGCGTCATCGACGTCAAGAACCCCCGCAACTCGAAGGCGTCCCTGATTTACGGGCAGATGACCGAGCCGCCGGGGGCACGGCTCCGGGTCGGCCTCGCGGCCCTGACCGTGGCCGAGTACTTCCGCGACGTGCAGCACCAGGACGTGCTGCTGTTCATCGACAACATCTTCCGTTTCACGCAGGCCGGCTCGGAGGTCTCGGCGCTCCTCGGTCGCATGCCGAGCGCGGTCGGCTACCAGCCGACCCTCGCCTCCGAGATGGGCGAGCTGCAGGAGCGAATCACCTCGACCACCAAGGGGTCCATCACGTCGGTCCAGGCGATCTACGTGCCGGCGGACGACTATACCGACCCGGCACCCGCGACGACGTTCGCGCACCTCGACGCCTCCACCAACCTGTCGCGGCAGATCTCGGAGCTCGGCATCTACCCGGCGGTGGACCCCCTGGCCTCCACCTCCCGCATCCTCGACCCGCGGATCATGGGGGAGGACCACTACGCGGTCGCGCGGGCGGTCCAAGGGGTGCTTCAGCGGTACAAGGACCTCCAGGACATCATCGCCATCCTCGGGATGGACGAGCTGAGCGAGGACGACAAGCTGACCGTGGCGCGCGCCCGGAAAATCCAGCGGTTCCTCTCGCAGCCCTTCTTCGTGGCCGAGCAGTTCACCGGCTACGTCGGCAAGTACGTCAAGATCGCCGACACGATCAAGGGGTTCAAGGAGGTGGTGGACGGCAAGCACGACGAGATCCCGGAGCAGGCGTTTTACATGGTCGGGACCCTCGAGGAGGCGCTGGAGAAGGCAGAGCAGATGAAGGCCGTGGCGTGAGACGACGATGGACTCGCTGAAGATCGACCTCGAGATCGTCACCCCGGCGCGCCTCGTCGTGTCCGAGACCGTCGACGAGGTCGTGCTCCCGGGCAGCGAGGGGTACCTCGGTGTGCTGCCGGGGCACGCTCCGCTGCTGACCGGTCTCGGGGCGGGGGAGATCGGCTACCGTTCCTCCGGGCGGGCTCGATACCTGGCGGTGTCCGGTGGATTCGCCGAGGTCCTGCAGCACCGCGTGAGCGTTCTCGCCGAGACCTGCGAGCGTGCCGAGGAGATCGACGTCTCGCGCGCCACCGACGCGAGGGACCGGGCGAAGACGGAGGTCGTCCGCCCCGATGCCACCGAGACCGAGATCCGGCACGCCGCATCGCGGCTCGAGAGGGCGGAAGTCCGCATCGCCGTCGCGAAGCGCGCGATCGCCGGTTGACCCTCTTCGTCGAATGCACTCGCGGGTCGGGCGTCGGGAGTCCTGAATTGAGAACGCAGGACCGGTCCACGCCGCCCCGCCGAAAAGGCCGTTCAGGCCATCTCCCGCCTCGGGCGCGGCGGCGATGAGTGGGACCAGGAAGATTCCCGTGGCCAGGTAGGACGCTGAAACCCAGAAGATAGAAAGCTGGACATGCCACGTTCGGGCGATGTTGTAAGGTAGAATTCGGGAAATGTCGAAT